>CAZRAI010000001.1:0-6771 GCA_964598115.1 uncultured Candidatus Saccharibacteria bacterium
TTGTATCAAATTCAACTTTTCCTCGGATAATATCTTTAAATTTAATTTTTTTTATGGGTGTTCTAAATCTTAAAACAAAACTTTTTCCCTGTCTAAAAAATTTTTCCCAATCTTTTTTGGTGAGATTTCTGCACTTTCCAGAATAAATAGGAGCTTCCCCTCTTGAGAGCTTTTCTTGTCTTTGGGCTTCAAGTTCTTCTTTAGAGCAAAAGCAAGGGTAAATTTTTTCTTCCTCAAAAAGTTTTTTTAAATATTTTTTGTAAATTTCCACTCTTTCTGATTGCCAAAAAATTTTATCCCAAGAAATCCCGAGCCATTTTAATCCTTCAATTATATCCTCTTCAAACTCTTTTTTTGATCTTTCTTTGTCAGTATCCTCAATTCTTAAAATAAACTCAGCATTGTGTTTTTTTGCAAAAAGAAAATTAAAAAGAGCGCTTCTTGCACCTCCAAGATGTAAAAATCCTGTGGGGGCAGGAGCAAATCTCACTTTTATCTTTTTCATAGAACTTTAAGGATATATCTTGCAATTTTCTGAGAGGCATTTTTTTTAATAAATTCCTGGCAGTTTTTTTTGATTTTTTTAAGTTTTTCTTCATCTTGAAAGACTTGATAAATTCTTCCAAAAACAAAATGAGGAGTAGCATTTGGTTCTTCTATTACAACTGCTAAGTCTTTTTCTCTAAAGATTCTTGCATTCCATACTTGATGATTTTGAGCCGAACCCTGAAGAGGAATGATAACTTGAGGTTTTCCTAAAGCGGCAATTTCAAAAATAGTTGAAGAACCACCTCGAGTGATGACTAAATCTGCCGCTGCCAAAGCATGAGAAAGTCTTTCTTCATCTAAAAAAGAATATAAATGATAATATTTTCTTTGCTCTTCTCTGAGGATACCTCGTGTTGTTAAATTAAGCTCTTTAAAATTTTTTTCTCCGCAGATATGGATGATTTCATATAAAGAAATATATCTTGTAAGAGCATGTAAAATAAGTTCATTAATTTTTACTGCTCCTTGCGTTCCTCCAAGAACTAAAATTATTTTTCTTTCACCAGATAAATTAAAAATTTTTTTTGCAGTTTTTTTATCTCCCTGAAGTAATTTTTCTCTTATAGGATGTCCTGAAACTTCTGTTTTTTTAGGATTAAAATATTTTTTTGCTTCCTCAAAAGACAAAAAAATCTTTTTTGAAAATTTTCCTGACAGTTTGTTATTTACCCCAGGAACACTATCTGATTCATGCAAAACAACCGGAATTTGATAAAGCCAAGCCGCTAAAACTATTGGAAAAGTTCCCTGTCCTCCTTTTGAAAAAACAACATCTGGCATAAAAGCCCAAAGTTTATGCAAGGCTTGCAGAAAAGAAATTGGAGATTTCAAAAGGTCAATAAAATTCTTAAAAGAAAAATACCTTCTCCATTTTCCTCCAGTAATTTTTTGAATAGGAATTCCTTCTTTTTTAAGTTCTTTTTCTCTTAAAACTTGACATCCTATAAATAAAAATTCAGGTTTCACTCCCTCAAATCCTCTTGAGTGTTTAATTTCTTTTTCAATTTTTCTTTTTATGACAATTATAGGAAAGATATGTCCTCCTGTGCCGCCAGCACAAAAAAGAATTCTCATAGCAAAAAATTATCTCAAATTTTTTTTCTTTTTACAAGAAATTAATAGCCACTAAAAGTAGTAAATCTATACGATCGTAGAGAATTACTACCTACCCTTTTTGAAATGTTTGTGAGAATTCCCATTGCGGAAAAAACCACAATTAAACTCGTTCCTCCATAAGAGAAAAAAGGTAAAGTTAAACCAGAAAAAGGTAAAACTTTTAAGTTTCCCATTATGTGAAAAAAACTTTGAAAAAGGAAAAAACTGACTATCCCTCCAATAACTAATTTTTCAAAAGTATCTTTTGTTTTTAAAAAAATATCTTTAGCCTTGAAAAGAAAAAGAAACCATAAAAACAAAAAGCACATTGTTCCCCAAAATCCAAACTCTTCTCCAAAAATCGCAAAAATGGTATCTCCCATTGGTTGAGGTAAATAAAAATATTTTTGAAGACCTTGAAGATATCCTTTACCCAAAATTCCACCTGAACCAATTCCTATTAAAGCCTGTCTTATTTGATAATCTTCCTCTAAAGGTTTTTTTATCAGTCCCCAAAAACTTAAAACTCTTTCCATCTGATAAGGATGCAAAATTAAAGAAACAATTCCCACTGCCCCCAGAAGAAAAAATGCTAAAAGAATATGCAAAATATTTCCTCCTCCTAAAAAAAACATTGAAAAAGAAATACTTGCTAATACAAGAAGTGATCCCATATCAGGTTGCAGGAAACACAAAAAAAGTAAGGGCGAAACCAAAAAAAGAAAACTCAAAAAGCCTTCTTTGAATTTTTTTATTTCCCTTTTTTTAATTTTTCTTTCTAAAAAAGCCCCCAAACATAAAATCAAAGAAAGTTTGGCAATTTCTGTTGGTTGAAAAACAACTCCTCCAATTTTAACCCATCTTGTAGCTCCTGCCCATTTATATTGAAACTGAGGAATAAAAGTCAAAATAATAAGCCCCAAAGAGAATACATAAAAAATAAAAGAGACTTTTTTTAAAAAATTTAATGAAATCTTACTAAAAAAAATCAGAAAAAAAACACCTGGTAAAAATCCTTTTAAAAATTGAGATTTTACAAAATAAAAACTGCTTTCTTTTTTTTGGAGTGCAATCCATGAAGATCCAGAATATAAAACAAGAAGTCCCAAAATTCCCATAGTTAAAGCAAACCAAAAAAAGAAGTTTCTTTTTGTTAAAAATTTCATGTTTTTTGAGAAAGATTTTTAATTTCTTTTTTAATTTGAGGAATTTCTCTCCACCAAGACAAAGGAGAAGCTTTTTCTATTATTTTTGCGAGTTTTTTTGCACTTCTTGTGAAAAGTAATTTTTTCTTTATATAATCAAGCCATTTTTGATACTCTGAAGGGTTTTTACGATAAATTTCTCTCACTTCTATAAACAAACTCAATTTATCTGCGTCATTTACAATTTTAAAATCTTCTGTTTTGCAAGAAGAATATTCCTGATAAATTTCTTTCATTTCTTCTTTTAAAAAAGAAGGTAAATTTTCAATTTGATTAAAAAAAGCCTCAATTTCATCTTCTTTTTTAGAGTAAATACTTTGGACCATATCTCTGTCCCCTACTCTTGCCTCTCCAAAATCATGAAAAAGTGCCATTAAAATTATTTTCAGAAGCCTTTCTGGTGATTTTTTTCCTTCCATTTTTGCCAAAATATAACTTAAAAATGCAGTCAAAAAAGAATGCTCCATTACTGACCAAAGATCTGTTTCCCCTGTTTTTTTAAGACCTTCTCTTTTAACTTTTCTTAAAAAACTAATTTCAAAAAGGAAAAGTGCAATTTTTTTCAATTCTTTTTGTTGCATAGTTTATAATTATAAATAAAATGCTCCAGATAGAAAAAATCTCAAAAAATGAGCTTCAAAAATTGCCTTCAAAATGCGGGGTTTATTTTTTCTTTTCTGAAAAAAATGAACTTTTGTATGTAGGAAAAGCCAAAAATTTAAAAGAAAGAGTGAAAACTCATTTTAAAAATCCTTCTTCAAAAGATCTTCTTTTTTTAGATGAGATAAAAAAAATAGGTTATATTCTCTGTGAAAATGAAGTTGAAGCTTTACTTAAAGAGAGTTTTTTTATTAAAAATTTATCTCCAAAATTTAACATCCTTTTCAGGGATGACAAAAAATATTTTTATGTCGGAATTACAAAAGAAAACTGGCCAAGAGTTTTTATCACTCATCAGCCTGTAATTGAAAAAAAAGAAACTTCTACTATTTTCATTGGACCATTCACTGAAGGAAAATCACTCAAAAAAGTGCTTAAAATTTTGCGAAAGATTTTTCCTTATCGTTCTTGTAAAAAATTTCCTAAAAAACCTTGTCTTTATTTTGAAATAGAAAGATGCCCCGGACCTTGCAAAGAAAAAATTAAAATTGACAAAGAAAAAATGAAGGAATATCAAAAAGATATTGAAAATCTAATCTTAACCTTAGAAGGAAAAAAAGAAGATATCTTAAAAAAACTTGAAAAAGAAATGATGGAATTTGCAAAAAAAGAAAAATTTGAACTGGCAGGTAAAAGGCGAGATCAGATAGAAAGTTTAAAAAACATTTTCTCTCATAAAATCTTTCTTGAAGAAATTCTAAAAAAGGAAAAAAATCAAGCAAAAGATTTAAAAGAATTTTTTTCTCTTGAAAAAGTGCCCCAAAGGATTGAAGGATATGATATTTCAAATCTTGGTAAAGAAATGAAAGTTGGCTCAATGATCGTTTTTGAAAAAAAAAGAAAAAAATTTTTACCTCAAAAAAAAGAATATCGTCGCTTTAAAATCAAGGAAGTCAAAGGACAAAACGATTATGCTTGTTTAGAAGAAGTTCTGAAAAGAAGATTTTCCCATAAAGAATGGAAATTTCCTGACCTTTTGTTTGTAGATGGAGGAAAAAACCATTTAAATGTTGCAAAAAGAGTGATTAAAGAAAAAAATCTTGATATAAAAGTTTTCAGCTTTGCTAAAAGGAAAGAAAAAGTATTTTTTGAAAACCTTCCTCCTTTTTCCCTTGACACTCTTCCTCAATCTCTTAAAATGTTAATTTTAAATTTAAAAAATGAAGCTCATCGCTTTGCAATTTCTTTTCATAAAATTTTAAGAAAAAAAAGGATAAAAAAATAATGAAAATTTTTTTAATTTTTCAAATTATTGTCTCCCTCCTTTTGATAATTTTTATTTTAATTCAACAACGAGGGGCAGAAGCAAGTGAAATTCTTGGTGGTGGAGGGAAAATTTTTGAAAGAAGGGGTGGAGAAAAAATAATTTTTTATGGAACAATTGTTTTGAGTGTGATTTTTATTCTTTTGTCTTTAATAAATTTTATCCTTTCTAAATAAAAACATTAAAAAAATCTTCTACAATTTAAAAAATTTTTTTGAAAGTCTTTTTAACCTTAAGAAATGGCGCAAACTTAAAAAAAGAGTTCCTCCTTTAAAAGTATGGTTCTGTTTCATTTCCTCCTGGCCCAAAACCCAAAGAATTATTTTTCTTTTTTTCTTTTTAGTTTTTCTTTTGAGTTCATTTTTAACTTCTGAAATTTATTATTATCAAACAACAAAACTTGTCCCTGCCCTAGGAGGAAAACTTAAAGAAATTCTTTTTGAAAAACCTCAAACTCTAAATCCTCTTTTTCCATTAACAACTGCAGATGAAGATATTTCTTATCTTCTTTTTACTTCTCTTTTGAAATACGATGGTAAAGGAAATTTAGAAAAAGAATTAGCAGAAAATTTTTCTTTAAAAGAGAATGGAAAGGTTTTTTGGTTCCGTCTAAAAGACAAAATTTTTTGGTCTGATGGTAAAGAAATCACAACAGAAGATATTAAATTTACTATCAATCTTTTACAAAACCCTAAAATTGAAAGCCCTTTGGCAAAAGTCTGGAAAGATGTGAAAGTAAAAATTCTTAACGAAAAAGAAATTGAGTTTATTTTACCTTTGCCTTACCCCCTTTTTCTTGAAAATTTTACTTTAAAAATTTTGCCAAAACATATTTTTGAAGAAGTAGAACCTGAAAAAATCATTACCCAAATTCCTGAAAAGTTAGTTTTTTCAGGACCATTTAAAATTAAAGAAATTCAAAAAAACAAAAATCAAGAAATTGAAAAAGTCATTCTTGAAAGAAACCCCAATTATTTTGGCAAAAAACCTTATCTTGATGAAATAGAGTTTATTTGCCTTTCTGAAAAAAGAGAATTCTCAGAGGGTTTATTAGGAGAAAATACCGCTTTAGCAGAAATAGATTTTTCTGAAAAAGAAAAATTTCAAAAAAATAGAAATTTTAAAATTTATTCTTTGAGAAGTCCAGTAGTTTTTGGTTTATTTTTGAATCAAAAAAAAGAAATTCTTTCAAAAAAAGAACTTAAAGAAGCAATTGCAATGAGTATTGATAGAGAAAAAATTATTAAAAATGTTTTCAATGGTGAGGCTCAAAAAGTAGAAAGTCTTTTTTTAAAAGAATATAAAATCCCAACAAAAGACCTTAAAAAATATTCTTTTTCTTTAAAAAACGCCAAAAAGAAAATCAAAGAAGTTAAACTTGAAGGAAAAAAAATCACTCTTCTTTTACCAGACAAAGAAACTTTAAAAAAAATCTCTGAAATTTTAAAAACAGATCTTGAAAAAATAGGATTAAATGTTAAAATAGAAATTAAAGAACCTGAAACTTTAAGAGAAAAAATTAAAGAAAAAAACTATGAAGTTTTGCTTTTTGGAGAGAGTTTTGGAATTTTACCTGATCCTTACTTTTTTTGGCATTCATCTCAAATAAAAGATGGTTTTAATTTATCATCTTATCAAAAAAAAGAAGTTGATGAGTTAATTGAAAAAGCAAGAAAAGAAATGAATTTAGAAAAAAGGAAAGAAATTTTAAGCAAAATTCAAAAATATATTAACGAAGATTTACCTGTTATATTTATTTGTTCCCCTAACTATCTTTATTTACTTCCGTCAAAAATTAAAGGGGTAAATGAAAAAAAATTTATTTTTTCTCCCTCACAAAGATTTTCAGATATTGAAAACTGGTATCTTAAAGAAAAAAGAGTGAAAAAATAAATTATTTTGTGGGGGTGGCGGAATTGGTAGACGCGGTAGGTTCAGGACCTGCTGGGAGAAAATCCCGTGAGGGTTCAAATCCCTCCCCCCACAATAAAAAAATGA
>CAZRAI010000001.1:6871-27783 GCA_964598115.1 uncultured Candidatus Saccharibacteria bacterium
GCTGGGAGAAAATCCCGTGAGGGTTCAAATCCCTCCCCCCACAATAAAAAAATGATAAAAGAACCTCTTAAAATCATCCCCCTTGGTGGTCTGGAAGAGATTGGTAGAAATATGACTCTTTTTGAATACAAAGGGAAAATTTTGATTTTGGATATGGGCTTGATGTTTCCTGATGATACTATGCCTGGAGTTGATTTTATTATTTCAAATACCCAATATCTCAAAGGAAAAGAAAAAGATATTGTGGGCGTTGTTTTAACTCATGGACATTATGATCACATCGGGGCAATTCCTTACATTATTGGTAAAATAGGAAATCCTCCAATTTTTGCTACTCCTTTAACTAAAGGAATTGTTGAAAAACGCCAGAAGGATTTTCCTCAATCATCTCCTTTAAGAATTCAAGAAATAAAAAGAGAAGATGAACTTGTCTTAAATCCTTTTAAAATTAAAACCATTCCTTTAAACCATAACATTCCGGATAATGTTGGGGTTTTTATTGAAACGCCTATAGGAACGATTTTTCATACTGGTGATTTCAAAATTGATTTTACTCCTGTTGGAGATGAACCGGCTAATCTTTCCAAAATTGCTAAAATTGCCTCAAAAGGAGTTTTGCTTTTGATGTCTGATTCCACAAATGCAGAAGAGAAAGGGCATTCTCTTTCTGAAAAAGAAATTATGGAAAATTTAGAGTTTATTTTTAAAAACGCTAAAGGGAGAATTATTGCGACTACTTTTGCTTCTTTAATCTCACGAATTCAAGAGTTAATCATTTTGGCTGAAAAATATGGAAGGAAGATTTTGGTTGAAGGATATACTATGAGATCCAATTTTGAAATTTCTTGGAAGTTAGGAAAAATAAAAGTTAACTCAGAAAGCGTAATTACCCCACGAGAACTAAAAAAATTACCAGATGATAAGGTTTTAATCATCTGCACAGGATCTCAAGGTGAAGGTGATGCGGTTCTGATGCGTCTTGCTCACAAGGACCATCCTTATTTAAAAGTGAAAAACGGTGATACTATAATCATGTCTTCTTCCACTGTTCCAGGGAATGAAAGAGCGGTTCAAGAACTTAAAGATTTGCTTTCTTGGCAGGGAGCAAAAATCTATCATTCAAAAATAATGGATATCCACGCTTCAGGACATGCAAACCAAGAAGAACTAAAAACAATGATTAGGCTTGTCGCTCCAAAGTTTTTTATGCCCATTCATGGTTCCCATTATATGCTTGAGTGCCATAAAGAAATTGCTCTCAATGTTGGCATTCCTGAAAAAAACATTATTGTTGCTGGAAATGGAGATTTGATTGAACTTTATGAAAATGAATTCAAAATTCATCACAAAAAAGTCCCCGCTCATTATGTAATGGTAGATGGATTAGGCATAGGAGACGTGGGCGAGGTTGTTTTAAGAGATCGTCAAGTGATGGCAAAAGATGGAATGTTTGTGATAGTAGTGGTTGTGGATTCCCATACAGGGAAAGTAAAACAAAGCCCTGATATTATCTCACGAGGTTTTGTTTATTTAAGAGAATCTCAAAAACTTCTTTATGAAACAAGAAAAAGAACCGTAAGACTTGTTGAAAGAATTATTCGCTCAAAGCATCCAATTAATTGGAGTTATGTTAAATCAAGAATTAGAGAAGAACTTGGAGAATTTTTATATGAAAGAACTAAAAGACGCCCAATGGTTTTGCCAGTGATTATTGAAGTTTAATTTATTTTTTAGCCTCAAGATATAAATTTTTTTCTTTTTTCCCTCTCTTGAGAAAAGAAATTTTAATTTCACGAAAGCCAGCTTTTTTTGCTAAAAAAAGAAGTTCTTTTTTTCTGAAAAGATGAAGATATCTTTGAGTTAAAATTTTTCCTTGGGAGCTTTTCCAAGGTAAAAAAATATCAAAAAAATCAAGAGAGGTTTTTTTAAAAATTTTCAAAAAAAGAGTTTTCAAAAAAATTTTCCAGATTCTTTTTTTGTCCCATAAATACCAAACGGTTAAATGGAGGACTCCTCCTCTTTTCAAAACCCTTTTGATTTCTAAAAGAAAATTTTCGCGGAATTTTTTTGAAGGAATATGGTGAAAAACTGCCAAACAAAAAACTCGATCAAAAAAATCATTTAAAAAAGGAATTTTTTTGCCATCAAACAAAAAAAATTTTCCTTGAGGAAATTTTTCTTTAGCAAGTTCAATCATTTTTTCTGATAAATCCACTCCGTAATAATCAATTTTTTTCTCTTTCAAAAGCTTAAAAAATCTTCCATTGCCACATCCTAAATCTAAAATCCTCTCTCCTTCTTTAGCTTTTTTTGCTAAAAATTTTAAGTCCTCGGTTAGAAATTCTCTTTTTTTTGAGTAATCTTTGGCAATTATGTTGTAAGTTTTTTTTGTTTCCTCAATTAAGAGTGAAGCATTCTTTCTTTTCATATTTTTTATTTTATCCAAAAACCTTTAAAATAAACTATTATGAGAATTGTTTCTGGGATTCAGCCATCAGGTAAAATTCACCTTGGAAACTATCTTGGAGCAATCAAAAATTGGATTTCTTTACAAAAAGAAAATGAATGTTTTTTCTTTTTAGCCGATTTACATGCCCTCACTTTACCTCAAAATCCTCAAATTTTAAAAGAAAATATTTTTCAAACTTTAGCTACTCTTTTGGCTTGTGGCCTCTCTCCAGAAAAAAATGTAATTTATTTGCAATCAGAAATTGAAGAAACAACTGAACTTTGTTGGATCCTATCTTCTTTTTGCAAAATTCCTGAACTTCAAAGAATGCATCATTTCAAAGAAAAATCAAAAGAAAAAAAAGAAATAAATATGGCTTTATTTAATTATCCTGTTTTAATGGCAGGTGATATTCTGATTGTCAAAGCAGAAGGTGTTCCCGTTGGCGAAGATCAACTTCAACATCTTGAACTTACAAGATCCCTTGCCAGAAGATTTAACAAAAAATTTGGAAAAACTTTTCCATTGCCAAAAGATTTGCTTGCTCCTTCAAAAAGAATTATGGCTTTAGATAATCCCTTAAAGAAAATGTCAAAAAGTGCTCAATCAAAACACAACTATATTGCCCTTGATGACACTCCAGATGAAATTTATTTAAAAATAAAGAGGGCAGTCACTGATCCAGGAAAAGAAATAAAATATGATCCTCAAAAAAAACCAGGTATTTCTAATCTACTTTTAATTTTTTCAGAAATTACAGAAAAGAAAATAAAAGATATTGAGAATGAATTTCAAGGAAAAGGATATAAAGAATTTAAAGAAAAACTAACTGAAGTTTTAATTGAAAAACTTAAACCTTTAAGAGAAAAAATTGAAAAACTCAAAAAAGATAAAAGTTATCTTAAAGAGGTTTTAAAAAAAGGAAAAGAAAAAACAAAAAAAATTACTCAAAATACTCTTAAAGAGGTTAAAAAGAAAATTGGAATTTCAATCATCTAAAACAATAACAATAAAACAAACTTAAAACTAAAACAACTAAAATTAAAAAATAAACATTTAGTTGCGATCGCAGCTAAATGTTACTTTTTAAAAAGAAGGAAAAAAAAGAAAAAAGCGATTCTCGAAGGTTAGCCTTCTTGGTTTCTGAGCCCGTTTTTAGGGGAGACCGGACTCAACTCCCTCTAAGATCGACCATTTCAAATTTGATAAGATCCATCCGCAGGTTCCCCTACGGATGCCTTGTTACGACTTCACCCTGGTCACCAGAGAAACCTTCAAGAGCGAAATCGCCCTCTTCAGGTCTCCCTGACTTCCCTGATGTGACGGGCGGTGAGTACAAGGCTCAGGGACGTATTCACCGCGGCGTGGCTGATCCGCGATTACTAGCGATTCCGACTTCACGAGGGCGAGTTGCAGCCCTCGATCCGAACTGAAACCGGGTTTAAGGGATTTGCTTCCCCTTGCGGGATCGCAAAGCCCGTTGTCCCGGCTATTGTACCACGTGTGCAGCCCAGACCTTCAGGGTCATGCGGACCTCACGTCATCCCCTCCTTCCTCCGGGCTGATAACCCCGGCAGTCCCGGTAGACACATGTAACTACCAGCGAGGGTTGCGCCCGTTACCCCATTTAAGGGTACGCCTCACGGCACGGGCTGACGAGGGCCATGCAGCACCTGTGCCAGGCTCCGGACTAACCGGTCCTCCTACCTTTCGGCAAGAGTACTACCTGGCTTGTCAAGGCCTGGTAAGGTTCTTCGCTTGTCGTCGAATTAAGCCACGTGGTCCACCGCTTGTTTGAGCCCCCGTCTATTCCCTTGAGTTTCACCCTTGCGGGCGTACTCCCCAGGCGGCACGCTTAACGGCTTCCCTTCGCCAGTGAGAGGGTCGACACTCCCACCAGCTAGCGTGCATCGTTTACGCCCCGGACTACACGGGTATCTAATCCGTTTCGCTCCCCGGGGTGTCGTCCCTCAGCGTCAGGAGCGTCCTAGGTGGCTGCCTTCGCTTTCGGTGTTCCGCCCGATATCAACGGATTTCACCCCTACACCGGGCGTTCCGCCACCCTCTGACGTCCTCTAGTCTTGCAGTCTTCTCGGCAATTCTGGAGTTAAGCCCCAGAATTTAACCGAGAACTTGCAAAACCGCCTACGGACGCTTTAGACCCAGTAATTCCGGAGAACGCTTGGGTCACTCGTATTACCGCTGCTGCTGGCACGAGTTTAGCCAGCCCTTATTCGGCGGGTACTCTCAAGGTGGCCCAAAGGACCACCCTTGCTCCCCGCCAAAAGGGGTTTACACCCTTTCGGGCTTCATCCCCCACGTGGCGTCGCTGGGTCACCCTTTCGGGCATTGCCCAAGATTCTCGACTGCTGCCTCCCGTAGGAGTGGGGCCCGTGTCTCAGTGCCCCTGTGGGGGATCACCCTCTTAGGCCCCCTACCCGTCATTGGCTTGGTAGGCCATTACCCCACCAACAACCTGATGGGCCGCGGGCTCTTCCCAAGGCGGGAAAACCCTTTACTTTCGGAAGCATTCGCTCCGAGAGATTATCAGGGATTAGCCCCAGTTTCCCAGAGTTGACCCTGACCTCAGGGTAGATTACCCACGTGTTACTCACCCGTCCGCCGCTGATATGCCCTTTGAGAAAAAACTCAAAGAACATACCCGCACGACTTGCATGCCTTATCCACGCCACCAGCGTTCCTCCTGGGCTGGGATCAGACCCTCAAAAAAATCCCAAGAAGGCTAACCTTCCAAAACCGCTTCTTGGAAATTTTCAAAGAACTATTTTTATTATTATTTATCAAATTAAAACTAAATGTCAAGAGGCTAAAAAATTTTAAGCAAAAAGTCCTCCATCAACTTGAATCACCGCTCCGGTAATAAAACTTGCTTCATCTGAGGCTAAAAAATAAACCACATTCGCAACCTCTTCTGGTTCCCCAAATCTTCCAAGGGGAGTAAGTTCTTTAATTCCAATTTTCAGTTTATCTGGGACTGCTTCTGTCATCCGAGTTTCAATAAACCCAGGAGCAACAACATTTACTCTTACTCCTGCTTTTCCTATTTCTTTTGCTAAAGATTTTGAAAAACCAATAATCCCTGCTTTCGAAGCAGCATAGTTTGCTTGACCAAAATTCCCATGTAATCCTACCACAGAAGAAATATTAATAATTGATCCTTTTTGCAAAACAACATCTTCAAGAAAAGTTTTTGTTAAATAAAAAGTTCCATTCAGATTAACATCTAAAACTTTTTGCCAATCTTCGTTCTCCATTTTGGCTAAAGTTTTATCTTTTATAATCCCGGCATTGTTTACAAGACAAGATACTTTTCCAACTTTTTCTGAAATTTCTTTTTTTAAAAGCGAAACTTTTTCATTTTTTGAAATATCGCAAAAGAAAATTTCAACTTTAGTGAGTGAAGAAAGTTCTTCTTTAATTTTTTCTAAATTTTCTTTTTGAGTTTCAATATCAACCAAAGTTAAAATATAATCTTTAGCAAATCTTTTAGCAATTGCTTTTCCAATTCCTCCTCCTGCTCCTGTAATTAAAACAATTTTTTTTTCAGCCATAAAAGAATAATAATAAAAATAAAGTATAAAAAAAATAAAGAAAATTTAAAGAGAAAAAAAATTATGTAATTTTCACAAACTCTCTCAATGCTTCCTCCATCGCTATTTTTGCAGATGTTTCTTTGTCTCTGTATTTCGGAATCAATGGAGTATCTATATAGTAAGGTGTATTTTGGTATCGTCTCATTCCTGGAATTACCACTGCTTTTTCTGGCACACACTTATAATAAATATATTCATTTGCTAAATCTATTATGGGAGTACTTTCAGTAATTACTGTCCCCGCTGCAATAACAGCATCTTTTTCTATTATCGTTCCTTCAAGAATGCATGAGTTTGCTCCTATAAAAGCTTCGTCCTCTATCATCACTGGCATTGCTTGTGAGGGTTCAAGAACGCCTCCAATGACTGTTCCTGCACCAATATGGACTTTTTTTCCTATCTGAGCACAAGACCCTATTGTAACATTGGAATCAATCATTGTATTGTTATCAATGTATGCCCCAACATTAATAAAACTCGGTGGCATACAAACAACACCTTTCCCTATATAAGTTCCTCTTCTTACAAAAACACCATCACAAACAAATCTTGCTTGAAGTTCAAAAACTTTCCTCCGTTTTAAAAAATCAATGTCTATTGTGAAATCATTCCTTCTTAGACTTCCATACTTAAAACAGGCTAAAATTCCTTCTTTCACCCAGGAATTTACTCTCCATTCATTCTTTTCTTTTTTCACCGCTCTTATTTTTCCTTGTTCTAATGCTGTAATGAACTCTTCCAATATTTTTCTTCTCTTTTCATCAGAGTATTTTCCAATCCTCTTAATTTTCTCTTCTAATTCCATATTTATCCTTACACCTCCTAATTTTATTATATAATTTTTTTGTTTTTTTATCTACGATAAAATTTTCTTTTTTAATGAGATATAAAAATCCTTAAATTCTTTTTTTTCAATATTTTCATATGCACAATGAGCATATTCTATTTTTCCTGGACCAAAATTTACCGCAGGAATTTTTGTGAAATGATAAATTTGAGCAATATCTGACCATGCTTGGAAAACTTCTCTTTTTTCTTTAGAAAAAATTTTTTTAAAGAAAGGAGGTTCTTTTTTTAGGATAAAGCCTGGACATACATCTTTTATTATGAAAGATGTTTTTTCACCGATAACTTTCTTAACTTCATCTTTAATTTCATTTTTTTTCTTTCGAGGATCTTCTCTCAAATCAAAATAAACTTCACAAAAAGGAGGAATGACATTTGTCGCATTTGGGGTTTCTATTTTCACAAGACTAAATGTATTCCAAAAATAAAAGTTTTTGTATTTTACTTTTTCATATTTTTTTTGAGAGATTTTTTTAATAATCTTTTCTAGCTTGAAAAGAGGGTTTTCCCCTCTCCATGGATAAGCACTATGGCAACTTTTTCCTTTAATTTTTGCTTTGATCAAAAATCGAGAAAGGCAGCCAATTTGAAGCCTTCCATTGGTAGGCTCGAGTATCAAAACTAAGTCCCCTTTTATTAATTTTTTTTTCAAAAGAAGAGTCATTCCGTTTGGAAGAGGAGTTTCTTCTCCTTCATAGAAAACAAACTCTAAACTTGACCATGGTTTTTTTCCTTTTTTAACTTCTTTCGCTAACAAATTCATACAAGCAATTCCTGCCTTCATATCAACTGCTCCTCTGCCATAAATTCGTGATTTGGTTTCCTTCGGAAAAGAACTTGCTTTTCCTTCTGGTGGAACAGTATCAAGGTGTCCTACAAGCAAAATCTTTGGAGAAGATTTCTTAAAGTAAACTTTTACTAAAAGATTATTTCTAAATCTCCTCACAGGAAAGCCAAGTTCTTTGTAAAAAGTTTCTTCATAATCAGCAATAATTTTTTCTTTTCCTGTTGTGCTTTCAATTGAAATTAAAGTTTTAAGTTCTTCAAAAAGTTCTCTCATAAGATTCTCTTTTTACAGAATTTCAAATACTTTTGGAATGAAAGTGGTTCTCTTATCACAAAAACTTTTTTTTCATCATACAAATATTCTCCACAAATAAGATGAGATAAAAAATAAGGCATACTTTCAGAAAATCCATATGCTCCTGCATTTAGAATTCCTATAAGATCTCCAATTTTCGGAGAGGAAAGTTTTACATCTTCTCCCAATATATCAAGAGGCGTGCAAAGAGGTCCTACAAGAGTAAATTTTTCTTTTTTTGAGGTTCTTGAAAAATTTATCACAGGATGATTTTCTCGGAGAAAACTTACACGCAAAAGATTGTTTATTCCTCCATCAAGTACAGCGAATTTTTTTCTTCGGCAAGTTTTGACATCAACTACTTTAGTTACAAAAACACCAGACTCTGCCACAATAAATCTTCCAAGTTCAAAAATAATTCTCTTTTTTGTTAAAAATGGGTCTTTTCTTAAAATATCTTTAAGTCCTTGAGAAAGGATATTTATATCCAAAGTATGCTCTTTTAAGTAATCATAAGGCACACCAAATCCTCCTCCAAAATCTATAAAATTTATAGGAAAAAATTGGCTTAATTTTTTTGCTAAAGATACAGCGTATTTAAAATTATCTAAAATTTCTTTTGGGCAGAGAATTTGGGTTCCTGAAAAAAGATGAATTCCTTCTATATTGATGTGTTTTAAGGATGAAATTTCTTTTATGAACTTTTTCTCGAAAAGAATTTCTTCGGGAATTCCAAATTGAGTTTCTCTTTTTCCCATTTTTAAAAGAGCCGAGTTTTGAGAACTTGGAGTTGGATTAATTCTCAAAGCAACTCGGGTTTTCTTTTTGAATTTTTCTGAAATAGAATTTATCCGTTTAAGTTCTGTCAAACTTTCAGCATTGATTGAAAAAATATTCTCTTTAATCGCTTCTTCAATTTCTTTTTCTTTTTTTCCGGGTCCTGCAAATACGATATCTTCTCCTTTGAAACCTGATTTTTTTGCTAAAAAAAGTTCGCCCAAAGAAGATATATCAGCCCCACATTTTCCTTTTCGAATAATTTTTAATATCTCTAGATTGGAATTTGCTTTAAAAGAGAAAAAGATTTCTATTTGAGGCGAAAAATTTCTCAAAAGAAGAGAAATTCTTTTTCTTATCTCATCCGCAATGTAAAAATAAAAAGGAGTGGGTATTTTTTCAAAAATTTTTTTAAAAAAAATTCTTCTCTTTAATGGAAGCATTTAAGCGTGCATTTTGAGAATTTGTCCCCGGGAGGACTTGAACCTCTATCTGTGCCTTAGGAGGGCACCGCTCTATCCGATTGAGCTACGGGGACATTTTTTTTAAATCAAAAAAGAAAAGAAAGAAAAAATCATTCAAAAAAACTAAACAACACTTTCAAACCAATCCATCCTCCAAGAGCAATTCCTACCAATATAATAATAGTTAACACTTCCTTTTTTATTTCTTTCCGATTCATTTTTTCTCTCACCTTTTTTAATGATATCACAAAAATTTAATTAATCAATTTTTAAACAATTGATGATTTCTTTTTTCAATCCAAAAAAATTTTCTTTTATTAGATGAAAAACTTGAGTATCTTTTCTTTTTTTTAATTTATCACAAAAAGGATGGGGCTTTAGCATAATTGTTGCTAAAACCTTGTTTGGAGCATTAAATGCTCTAATTACAAGTTTTTGAAATTTTTTTGAGAAAAGTTCCATTTTACCAATTTCATCAATGACAATTAAAGCCCGAGGGTCCTTAAGGCCTTCTCCAAGTGCTTTTAAAGCAACTTCTTCAAAAGCTTTTAGATCAATTTTATATTTTGAAACTCCAAAAGGGCTTTTAAAATTTTTGTGAGCAAAAATTTTTCTCTTTTTTTCAAAACTCACAATTTCAAAACCAACTCTTGAGTTTCCTTTTCTTATTTCTTCTGTTAAAAAACCTTTAGTTTTAATTTTTATTTCTTTCAAAATCTCTTTGATAAGAGTGGTTTTACCACAACCTGGAGGACCAGTAATTAAAAAATTTTTTACCATCAATCAACTTTCCTCACTTTAACTTTTATCACTCCTTGAGATAAAGGGGCTAATTTTTGAAAAGCAGATTTTTCAAGGTCAATAATTCTTCTTTTAACAAAAGGGCCATAATCATTTACCACAACCAAGATCTTTTTGCCATTATAAAGATTTTCAACAAGAAGTTTTGTTCCTTTTTTAAAGTATCTTGAAGCGCAATAATTTCCTGGTATGAAATTGTACCAACTTGCATAACCTATTTTAGAAGAAGAAAGTTTGTAAAAGATTTTTCTTTTTAAAGTCTTTCTTTTTAAAGTTTTAACTTTGCTTTTTTTAGTTTGAAATGAAATCTTCTTTTCTGGAGGAATTTTCGTCTCATAAAAAAAAGTTTTCTCAAACTCTTCTCTAAAACCTCCTTTCCAGGTTAACTCTTTTTTTGAAAAAAAATTTCCAAAAATTATAGGAGAAATTAAGAAAACTAAACTTAATGAAATTAAGTTTCTCAGAAATGAAATTGTGGGATATTTACTAATGGTTTTTTAAAATCTTTTTTAAAGTCCTAAATCTTTATCAATTTTTTTCATCGCACAAAGAACAATCTCAACAAATTTTTCCAAAGAAAGCCCAAGATACTCTTCACATTTTTTAATATTTTCTCTTTTTGCACCTCGAGCAAAAGATTTTTCCTTGAAACGATTTAAAACATTTTTCACTTTTAAATCTTTAATTTTTCTTGATGGCAAAACTAAAGTTGAAGCCACAATCAATCCTGTTAAAGGATCCACACAAAAAAGGGCTTTTGCCATCAAAGTTTTGGGTGGGATTTGATGATATTCATTATGGGTCAAAACAGCCTCACAAATTTCTTCATCAAAACCTTCTTTTTTTAAAATTTCAGCTCCCACTTTTGAGTGTTTTTCCATATCTCCTTTTACTATCTCATAATCAATATCATGTAAAAGTCCGCAAAGTCCCCAATTTTGTTTATCTTTGCCAAAATATTCTGCTAAATCTCTCATTGCTTGCTCTACGGCTAAAGAATGCTTAATTAATTTATCATTTTTAAGATATTTTTCTAAAAGTAAAAAAACTTCTTCTCTTTTCATATGTTCATCCCTCGCAGAGCCTTTATCCGCTCCTCTACTGGAGGATGAGTCATAAAAAGACGCTCAAAAAAACTATATTTTTTTGACCCTTTTAAAGGATTTTCAATAAAAAGATGAGCATTTGAAATATTCACCCCTTTTAAAGAAACTTTGACTTTTGAAATTTTCTCAAGGGCTCTGGCTAAACCTTCAGGAAAGCGAGTAAGAAGGGCTCCAGTTGCATCTGCAAGAAATTCTCTTTTGCGCGAAATAGCAAGTTGAATGATTACTGCCACTAAAGGAGCCAAAACAGCAGCCAAAATTGCTATCAAAAATAAAAGAATATTTCCTCGCGAGTTTTCTTCCCTTCTAAAACCCCAAAAACTCATTCTTAAAAAAAAGTCAGATAAAAGAGCAATTGCCCCTACAAGAATTACTAAAACTGTTTGTAAAAGTATATCTCTGTTTCCGATATGAGCCATTTCATGAGCGATTACTCCTTCTAGTTCTTCATCTTCAAGTAGATCTAAAAGTCCTCTTGTTACCACAATCGCAGAATGATGAGGATCACGACCCGTAGCAAAAGCATTTGGCTGACGCTCCTCAATTATATAAACTTTTGGCATTGGCAGTCCTGCAGTAATTGAAAGATTTTCTACGATTCGAAAAAGCTTTGGAGCATCCTTTTTAGAAACTTCCTTGGCTTTCATTGTTTTTAAAATAATTTTGTCAGAATACCAATAACTCAAAAATGCCTGGATTGTTGCTATTATTACCGCGATAATTAAAATCCATTTACTATTAAAAATATAAGAAAAAAGCCATCCCAAAAGCACAAAAACAATCAAAAAAGTTGTCATTAAAATCCATGTTTTTCTTTTGTTTGAGTCAACTTGAGTCCACAATGTCATAAAAATTTTTATTTTAAAAAATTTTTAAAATTTACCAACTCCCGCCACCCCCTCCTCCAAAACCTCCTCCTGAAAAACCTCCTCCTGAGAATGCAGAACCTTTTCCTCCTGGAGCATAAAAAATTCCTGAAACTTGAGGTAAAAAAGAAGTTTCTAAATTTTCACTAAAAGAACTTGGAGAAAATCTCCCGGTATAGGAGGGTCCCACATACCAACTGGGTGGACTTTCATAAATTCCTTCAAATGCCCTTGCCCATTTTTGGGCTATTTCAAAAGCAATGGCATAAGGTAAAAATTCCTCAAAGATATTTGCTTTTTCATAAAATCGAACTCTATATTTCTCAGCCGTTTCTAAATATTCTTTAAATCCCAAAATTTTCCAACAAACATCAGTTCCCCTTTTTGTTCTTTTTGGCATAAAAAAAGAAAAGAAAAAAGAAATCAAAGCAGAAATTATTAAAGAGAGAAAAACTAAAAAAGAATGGAAAATAAAACCTCCAAAAATAAATCCCGCAAAAAACAAAGCTAAAGAAAAACCTTGCCATTTCTGTCTTACTTTATCAGGTCTTTTTACAAAAAATCTTTTTTTCATTAAAGTATGATAGGTTTTATTTTTTAAAGAAGAAATATGTTTGTAAAAGTCATCTTTAAGCATTTCCAAAGAAACCACTGATTTTCTTTTTTCAAAAAGATATCTCAAAAGAGTTTTTTCCATTAAAGAAAGATCATCTTTTATTTCTTTTTGAGTTCGATGAAAAAAAATTTTTCTTTTTTTGAAAATAAGCCCCTCCCTTTCCTCTTCTATAATTTTAATATAACCTTTAACTGCAAGGTTAATTAAACTTGCAGAAATTGCTTGAGGAAGAAATTTTTGTTTCAAAAGAGTTAGCATCTCAGCAGGAGATAAATTTTCTGGAGATTCATATTGAGGAATAATTGGCTTTTTAATTTTAGGGTCTTTTCCATTTCGATACCATTCATAAAAAAGATAAAAAAACAAAACTACAGGAAAAAGAAGTGGCCATTTTCTTTTAAAATGAAATAAAAAAATCTCTCCTTTTGAAGGTTTTTTTACCACTCCTTTTGGAAAAGCCAAAGAAATAGTAAAACCCTCGTATGGGAAAAGAGTTTCTTGAGTTTCAAAAATTATACTTTGCTCTTTTTGATAAATTTCACAAAAACTTTCTTTTGAGCCAGTTTTTCCGGTAAAGCACAAAAATTTAAGATCTTCTTTTTTTACTTTTTGAGGTAAAAAAACTTCTGTTCGAGCTTTTTTTATCCGCACTTTCCATTCGTTACCGGTTACATTCCAGTAAAGTTCATCATAATCTTCCCAAAAAAGGATTCCAAATTTCACTTTATAAAATATCACATAAGTATGAGCGCCCTTAACTAATTTTTTTGGATCACCAATTTTAAATCTTAGATAATTTCCTTTTTTAAAAACTTCATACTTTAAAAGATTTCCTTCCCCATCTTCTACTTTTAAAGGAATAATTTCTATTCCTGAAAGAGGAATATCTCGGTAGATGCCATGTCTTAACTTCTCTCCAAAATCATAAACAATTTTTTCTTTCACCAAAAAAGAACTATCTTTTTCAATTTTTATTTCCACATCAAAAGAGTTTATTTTCTCAAAAGCTAAAACAAAAGAAATTTTTAAAAAAACAAAAATGAAAACTAAAGCAAAAAACTTAAAAAATTTTCCCATCAAAAATTTTTCAATTAAAACTTTACCTTTACTGGTTCTCTTTCAATTTCCTCTTTTGTAGCGAAATAGTCCATTTTTTGAAAGCCAAAAAGTCGAGCAATGATATTTGCAGGGAAACTTTCAATCATAATGTTAAAATCTCTTAGCGTAGCATTGTAAAATCTCCTTGCTGCCTGAATTTTATCTTCAGTATCGGTCAGTTCATCCTGAAGTTTGATAAAATTCTCTGAAGCCCTCAGTTGAGGATAATTTTCAGCCACTGCAAAAAGTGATTTCAAGGTGTGAGAAAGAAAATTTTCTGCCTCAGCTTTTTCTCGAAGAGACCCCGCTGAAAGAGCTTTTGTGCGTGCGGTTGTCACTTTCTCAAAAACTTCCTTTTCATGAGAAGCATAACCCTTAACTGTTTCCACAAGATTAGGAATAAGATTGTATCTTCTTTTAAGTTGAACCTCAATATCGGATAAAGCCTCTTTTGCTCGATTTCTCAAAGTAACTAAGCGATTATAAATAATTACCGCCCATACCCCTAAAAGGACAAAGACAATTAAAATAATTTGAGCGAATGTCATTTAGAATTTTAAAATTTTTTCAGACCTTTAAAAATATTTTATCTCAAAGTTTTCAAATTCATCTTGAGGTTCTTCAAAATCTATCTCTAATCTCTCAACTATAGCAAATGAGGGTCCCTCAAAACACCACTTGATAAAATCAAAAACTTTATTTTTCTCTCCTTCCACTACTGCCAAAACTCCTCCATCTTTTTCATTTTTTACAAAACCTTTAAGTGAAAGGGCATCGGCTTTTTCTTTAGCAGTTGCCCTAAAAAACACTCCTTGAACAACTCCATAAATTTTTATCCTTGCTCTTTTTTCCATAAGAGATTATTATAATTATTCTATTTTATTATAATTAATTAAAAAATCTATGGAAGAAATAGAAAAACTTCCTCCTCAAAGTATAGAAGCAGAAAAGGCTTTGCTTGGAGCTTTAATGCTTGATCCAGATGGAATTACAAAAGTAATTGATCTTCTTTTACCAGAAGATTTTTACAAGATTTCACATCAAAAAATCTACTCCACTATGCGAGATCTTTTTGAAAAAAAAGAACCAATTGATCTTTTAACCCTTACTCAAAGATTAGAGGAAAAAAGAGAACTTGAAAATGTTGGCGGGGCAAGTTATTTA
Organism: uncultured Candidatus Saccharibacteria bacterium; assembly: GCA_964598115.1. Classification (GTDB taxonomy): domain Bacteria; phylum Patescibacteriota; class Minisyncoccia; order Minisyncoccales; genus CAZRAI01. The sequence goes on from CAZRAI010000001.1 coordinate 21,754, forward strand.
GGAGAACTTATCTCTCAAGTTCCTACGCCCTCTCATATTCTTCATTACTCTAAATTGATCAAAGAAAAAAAAATTTTAAGAGATCTCATAAAAGCCTCAGAGGAAATTTCAAAATTGGCTTTCTCTCAAGAGAAAGACATTGATTTAATTTTAGATGAAGCAGAAAGTAAAATTTTCTCAATTTCTCAAAAAAATTTAACTCAAGAATTTTCTCCTTTAAAAGAAGAACTTGAATCTGCTTTTTCGCGGATAGAAAGAATCCATTCTCAAAAAGAAGCGCTTCGAGGAGTAACAACTGGTTTTCCTTCTCTTGATGAAATTTTAGCTGGGTTTCAAAATGGAGATTTAATCTTACTTGCTGCAAGGCCCTCTTTAGGAAAATCTGCCCTAAGTTTAGATCTTGCCAGGGCTTGTGCTCTAAAAGAAAAAAAACCGGTTGGTATTTTCTCACTTGAAATGTCAAAAGAGCAAGTTGTGGATAGGCTCATTGCCGCTGAAGCAGGAGTTTCTTTATGGAAGCTAAGAACAGGCAAACTTAGTGAAGAAGATTTTTCTCGTCTTCAGGAAGCTTTTGATAGACTTTCCCAATCCCCAATTTTTATTGAAGATTCTGCCATCACTACAATTTTACAAATGAGAGCAGCCGCCAGAAGACTTCAAGCCCAAATGGGACTTGGACTTTTAATTGTTGATTATCTTCAACTCATCACTCCCCGTAATGAAAAGGAAAGCACGGTTCAACAAATTACAGAAATTTCTCGCGGACTGAAGTCTTTAGCAAAAGAACTTAACATTCCTGTTTTAGCAATTTCTCAACTCTCCCGAGCAGTTGAGCATCGATCAGATCAAAAGCCAAGATTATCTGATTTAAGAGAAAGTGGCTCACTTGAGCAGGATTCAGATGTTGTTCTTTTCATTTGGCGAGAAGATAAAGTGAACCCATCAACAGTAAGAAAAAATATTGCAGACATAATCATTGCTAAACATCGAAACGGTCCTGTGGGTTCAGTTGAACTTTATTTTGATGAAGAAACTATTTCTTTCAAAGAAATTGAAAAAGGTTTTGAAGCAGAAGCATTTTAATGAAAGTAATTCCTGAAAAATTAAAAAAAATAATAGAAGTTTTTTTGAATTTTCCAGGGGTGGGAGAAAAAGTGGCTACCCGGTTTGGGCTTTATCTTTTATCTTTGGATAAAAAAGAAAGAGAGGAGATTATAAAAAGAATTTCAGAACTTAATCAAATTAAAAGATGTCCTGAATGTTTTTTACCCTATGAGGGACAAAACTGTCCCATTTGTTCTCTTCCCCAAAGAAATAAAAAAATTCTTTGTGTTGTTGAGAAAGAACAAGATTTGTGGCAAATAGAAGAAAAAGGTGTGTTTAGTGGAGTTTATTTTATCTTAGGTGGAACTTTAGATTTTTTGAAAGAAAATCCTTTGGGAAAAATGAGAATAGAAGCCTTAAAAGAGAAAATTGAGAAAGAAAAATTAGATGAGATAATTTTAGCCCTAAATCCCACATATGAAGGGAACTTAACTATGGATTACCTTGAAGTTTTACTTAAAAGATATCCAGTTAAAATTTCCCGCCTTGGAAGAGGACTCCCCACAGGTGGAGAAGTTGAATATGCTGACAAAGAAACTTTAAAAAGTGCCTTTGAAGGAAGAAAATAACCGAAAATAATTTTAAGAATCTGAAAAATTATGCCATGGCACATTTTTTCAGAAAGTGTTAACAAAATTTAAACGATCGTTCAAAATTTGTTAACATACTCTTTTTTACATTTATCAACAAACAAAAAATGTGTTTATATTTTTAAAACAAAAAGTAGTAATTTTGTACGATCGTAGAGGATTACTACTTCCCTATTTCTCTCTTTTCTTTTCTTTTTTTAACCTCTTTTCTCGTCCTTTCAGGAATTGAAATTTCTCTTTTTGTTTTCTCAAGTTTTTCTTTAAAAAGTTTTTCAATTTTTTTGTTCCCTCTTATTGAATTTTCAATTGCTCGCAAAATTCCTAATTTCGCTTGATTAGGTGCTTTTTTGTAAATTTCAAACAAAACTTCAATATGCTTTTTAGTTTTTTCTAAAACAAGTTTTTCCAAATTTTTAATTTTCTCTGGATCTTTTTCCATCTTTTTGACACTTTTTAGAAAAAACTCAGCTCTTTTTTCCCCTCGTTCATAATTTTTTAAAGCTTCTTTTCCTGAAACTAAATTTTTATTTTCTATTCTCCTTCTCGCTCTTTCTATTCTCCGATCCATTATCTCTATTTGAAACCTTAAAGCTCTTTCAGAATTTCTTTGATTTAAAACAAAGAGTGCCTTTTCTTGGCCTCTTAAGGAAACACCCATTACCCTTAAAATTGTATTTTTTGCCTCATATGGAGCTTTTTCATAAACTTTTTCTAAAACTGCAATATGTTTTTCAGTAGCAATGACAACTTTTTCTATCACACCATCAAGAGATTCTCCTTCCCTCCCCATTTTTTCTAATTTTTTTTCAAACTCCTGAAAGTGTTTTTGATATCTTTCAAGAGCTTTCTTAGCAGGTTCTACTTTTTTTTCTTTTAACATTTTTTGAGCTTCTGCCATTCTTTCATCCATTAAATCAACCATTCTTTCTGCCTTAGCTTTGTCTCCAAAAGTAAAAAAATTTCCGATTTTTTCTGCAATGATTTCTAAAAAATAAAATGGACTATCTGGCGTAAGACCGGGGTCAGGAAGCACTCCATTTTGTGCCAAAACCACTCCTGCGCAAAAGAAAAGAAATATTCCAAAAATAAAAATTTTTTTTAGCATATTATTTTTTTATTTTTTACCTTTAACTTCCTCAAAATCTGAAATTCCATCTCCATCGGTGTCAGGCAAGCTTGGATTAGTTCCATATTTTGCTTCCTCTTTATCTGTAAGTCCATCTCCATCAAAATCCATATCACCTTCTCCTAAAGGATTAGTTAACTCTTCTACTTCTTTTTTATCCGAAACTCCATCGCCATCAGTATCAGGATTCAACCTATCTGTCCCATAAAAAATTTCATCTACATCTAAAAGACCATCTTTGTCAGTATCAGCTAAAACTAAACCTTTCTTTAAAGGATCATATCCTCTTTCCCATTCCCATCCATCTTTATATCCATCATTATCACTATCAGGAACAGTAGAATAGGTGCCAATTTTTTTCTCGAGTTCATCAGGAAGTCCGTCTTTATCTTTATCTCCATCTACTGGGTTAGTCCCTTTTTTTATTTCTTCTCCATCTAAAATTCCATCATCATCAGTATCAGGATTAGCAGGATTAGTTTGATAAATTTTTACTTCTTCATAATCTGTTAAACCATCATGATCAGTATCTTTCTCTGAAGGATTAGTATCAAAAGAAAACTCTTCTCCATCTAATAAACCATCTCCATCAGTATCTGGATTATATGGATCAAGACCCATAAATAAATCATTCCAATCAGGAATACCATCATTATCTGAATCTAACTTTCCTACTTTTCTCCAATCTTTTCCTGCTTTTACTTTTTCAATGCAAAATTTTTTATAATCTGGTAAAGATATTAAATTACAATCATCAAAAGATTTTGCTTTTAAGGTAGTATAATAAGCAATACAATAATCTCTAAATTGAGATGGTACTTTTGTGCAATCATCTTTAAATTTCCATTTAAAAGACTTCAAAAGGCACAATCTTGGATATTCTAATGTTTTTAACTCAGTACATTTATAAATATTTTCTTTATTTTTCTCATCCTCTCCTATTTGAAATGCCTTTATTCTATCTTCACATTCTTTCCTTTCAAAAGGCTCATCTTTAAAATATTTTTTACATAATTTAGGATCTTGAAGAGTAATCGTAATTCTATCTAAACACATTTTTCTCTTTTTAACATCAGAAATCGCCAAACATAGTCTATCATTGTTGCTTCGCTGATATCCAGATAGATGATAAGCGATTAAAGTTTTTAAACAATCATCTCTCTTTTCTACTGTCTTTAGACTTAAACATTCTTTTAAATTTTCTTTCTTAAGAATATTTCTGAGTTTAATTTCATCAAAACACTTTTCTTTTTCTTTTAAGGTTTTTTTCTGAGAACAAATACTCTCGTTAGAAGGGATATAATAGCATCTCTCTTCATTAGGTGTAGGAATTGGAGAAGGTGTTGGAGAAGGAGATAGTTGAGGGATTTTTTTTCTAAAAAAAACAAAATAAAAAATAATAAAAAAAATAATAATTACAGCTATTCCAATAAAAAACAATAATTTTTTTTTATTTTCTTCATTAATTTCAAACATAAAAATTATCACTTACAATAACATGCAGTCTCATTTGACCCCATAGACCAAGTAGGCGTATCTGTTGTTTCATCGCAAAATCCAGTGCCTCCTGTAAAAGTATAAGTACAATTAGCACTTGTTAAATTAACTGTAAGCTGACAAGTGTTTCCTATATTATGAGTTATATATGTACAATGGGTGTTATCCACATCACGTAAACCTACTCCTATACAAATTTTTCCAATTTTTCTACATACTTCATCGCATTTAAAATTTCCTGATGGACCTCGAACAATTTCAAAAGTCATTCCCGGTAAAGCACTTCCTCCATCTTTACAGCAATAATCATATATTTGCCCTCCGATATGATAATCCTCATATCCTTCTGTTTCCTGAGAGTAAACATCTAAACATTTAACTTTTCCTGTGTGATAATCACAAGCCCATACTCCTTTTTGACAAGGATCAGATGAGCCCTCTGGCTGATAGCAGCCTTTATTAATATCAGCAAAATGAGGATCAGAAGGAGGACAAGCAAACTTACATTCATCACTGCAGGCACGTTTCATTATGTTATAATCTACGCTGTCTACATCACCATCACCATCTAAATCTTTTGCATAAGGAGAGTTTATATAATCTGCTTCGCTTACTGTTGTGTCGCAGTCTTCTCCCCAGTCTAATCTTCCATTACCACCACAACGATTTATTCCAGCAAAAAGATATTTAAAATTTAAAAAATAAGCAACTAAAAAAATAAATACTCCAAGAATTAAAATCCCGATACTAAAAATAATTACTTTTTTTGACATAATATTTTATTTTATTTTACAACTTTGTTCATCGCAAGTGCAATATGAAGCCCAATAGTCATATGCATCAATATTTGTTCCTGGGATGTTTTGTCCATAAGGTGTAGTTGTAGCATCCATTCCGTCTACATCAGAAGCTTCACCTGCTTTTGCTCTTGCTTTAAAACCTTCCCATTTTTCTTCAACTTCACATTCTTCATCAACTCCTTCCCAGTTTGGTTTTTGAACTATTCCATCACCACATTTTGCAGAAGTGCAGGTTTTACCAACAGTGCAGTTTAGTTCATCCCAAGGGCTAAGAAAAACAGAGGTTGGACTTTGCTCCTTTGTTAGAAAATAAAGCGTGGTATTTATCACAAGCCATGCTCCGAGTAAAATCCCTGTTGCTACTCCTGCAATAATCCCTATTCTTTTTCCTTGATATATCATCCTCACAGAACCACCTCTGAAAAGAAAAAGCACTCCAGCGATTGTGACAAACAAAACTAAAAGAGGAATAAAAATATCTTTAAGTAAAAAATCAGTAATTCTTTTTCCTAAAAGAAAAAAATGACAAAAAGTGCAAGGACAGCACTCACAAATATTAGAAGTATCCAAATCATCACTTCTTCTTCCGCAGGGAACCAAACCTGCTCCTCCTAAATGCTGAGGCAAATCTAAACATAAACAATCAACATTATCTGCTTTTGGACAATCACCTGAACAATTCCAATTATTCTCTCCTCTTTCAAATTCACAAATATCATTGTTATTACATCCACAGTCAGCAGGGCAAGCACATTCAAAGCTTGGAATATCCACATGAGAAGTCTCAGGAAATTCACAAACTCCATCACCGCAAGGTGGACACTGAGCTTTTACAAGATTCTTAAAAGAAAAAATGATAAAAAAAGCACTTAAAAGAAAAATTAAAACTAAAATCTTTCCCCAATTTTTCATG
>CAZRAI010000002.1:0-27082 GCA_964598115.1 uncultured Candidatus Saccharibacteria bacterium
TGCCTCCAAAAGGAGTTTTTTATCTTGGAGGAAAAGGAGAAAAACTAGAAAAGCCTTTAGAAGATTTGAAAATTCAATTTAAAGTTTCAGGAAAAAGAAATCTTAGTTTATATGTTGTTCCATCAGTTCACGCTTATGAAAAATATCTTCAAGGAGAAGATTTTTATTTTTTTGAAAAATGTGCCAAAGAAAATCAAAAAGAAATTCAGGGGAAGTGTGCCTTTTTAGAAAAAAACGGAGGAGTGCTTCTGATAAATGAAAGTTTTTTGAAAAATAAAATTATCTTAGATTTAAAATTTTTTTACAGGTATTCTTTGCCTATTTCTTTAGAAACTGAAATGAAAATTTATCAGATTAAAGATAAAGAATGTTTACCTTTTGAACTTACTGCAGGAAAGTATGGATTTCCCGGATATGAAATAAAAACAAAAAAGGAAAAGCTTTTTTTCAACATTGAAAAACAAGAATATTTTGTACGCTAAGAGACTTTTAATTTTCTACAATGTGTTAACAAATTTGTCCGATCGTTTAAATTTTGTTAACACTTTCTGAAAAATTGTGCCATGGCATAATTTTTCAGATTCTTTTGATTTTCAAATTTAAATTGGGTATATTTTTATTTTATGAGAATTTCGCCTTTTTGGAAAATTTTTTTGATTCTTTTGGTTTTAAATTTTTTAGTATTTCCTTTTTTAGAGTTATGTGGTTTTGATACTTTTTATCATAGCGAATCTTCAGGTTTAGCTTTTATTATTATTTGGATCATCAATGGTTTTCTTTTTTTGATTTTTCTTCTTGTGGCTTTAGTTAAAGGTTTTCTTTTTTTAATTTCGGACAGAAAAAAAAGAGTTTTTTCTAAAAAAGAAAAAATTGAGGGAATTCAAAAAGAAATTGAAAAATGGAAAAAAGAGGGAATTTTAACTGAAAAACAAGCCGAAATTTTACTTTCGCGCTACAAAAAAGAACCTTCTCCAAAACCAAAAGAACCTTTTGATTGGCACAAACTAATCAAAATCTTTGCCATTTTTGGAGTAGTTTCAATTGGCGTAGGAGTTGTCCTTCTTATCGCTGCTAATTGGGGTAAAACTCCTCCTTGGGTTTCAAGCTCTCTTCTAATCTTGGGCACAATTTTGGTCTATTTTTGGGGCTATTTTTTAAAATACCAAAGAAAGACTCATCCTATTTTAGGAGAGTGTTTAATTTATCTTGGTAGTTTTTTGTTCTTTGCAGATTTAGTTTTAATTGCTCAACTTTATCACATCCGGGTTGAATTTTCCCATTTTCTTTTTTTGTGGGCAGTGGGTGTTTTACCTTTAGCTTATTTTTTAAGAATGAAACCTCTTTTGGGTTTAACTTCTTTAGCTTTCTTTTCCTGGGCTCTTTTTCAAACATTTTCTTTTATTTTTTATGAAAGAGGGGTTTTCTTTTCAGGAATTTTTTTCCCGAAAGCTCCAGAAAAACTCTTTTTGCCCTTATCCCATTATCTTGGACTTCTGATAATTGGAGGAGTGTTCTTTCCTTTGGCTTATTATTTGCGCTCTTTGGGAATTTTAGCCCAAAACTTTTTTGAATTTCTTTTTTTGCTTTGGTTAAGTTTGTTTTTCCAAATTTTTGCCCAAGCAAAACTTCCTCTTTTTGACTCGCTCTTTTTTTATTTTATCATCGGATGGGCAATTTTAGCTTTGGGTGAGTTTCATTTAAAGCTCAAAAAATATAAAGAATTTAGAAAAGTTTATTTTCTTTTTGGAATTTTTTTAATATTTTTAACAACTCTCCTTTTAGGAACTCCTTCTATTTATAATCCTTCGTCAAAAACTATTCCTCCTTTTTCAATGATTTTTTCATTTCTTTTTTTAGTGGAGTGTTTTTTGGCAATTTTATGGGGTGCTCAAAAAAGAGATGAATTTTTAATTTCAATTGGAATGTTTTCTTTTTTAATTTTTGCTACCGCACGCCTTTTTGACTGGATTTTACTTTTGGGACAAAATCCTCATTTAAATGGAGGATTACTTTTTTTAAGCATCGGTGCTTTAATTTGGGGAACAAGTGAAGCTCTCTCAAAATACAAAAAAACTCAAAAACTTCCTGTGGTTGAAAAATTTATTTCTTTGGGTGTTTTAGTTGTTTTAGTTTCCACTTTGTTTTTGTCCTCGCCTGCAATTTATCCTGAATTTAAAGAAAAAGAAATGAGTTTTGCATCTTTAATTTTTAACTTTTTGCTTTTGGGAGAAATCGCTGGAATTTTATATCTTGGAGCGCAAAGAAGAAATGAAGAATTTTTATACCTTAGTTTAAACTCTTTTTTAATTTTTGCTCTCATCAGATCTTTTGATTGGATTGCTCATTTTACTGAAGAGGCATTTTTAAATTCTTTTTTGCTTTTTTTATTAATGGGTGGGGTAATTTTTGGAATTGGAAAAATTCTTTTAAATTATAAAAAAACAAAAGATTTGAGAGTGAGTTTTTGGGCAGGAAATTTAGGATCTTGGGTGATTTTTGTTTCAACTTTCATTTTAACTTTTCGCCAAATTTACCATCAAAAAGAAATTTTCCTTCCTTTCTTTTTCAATCTTTTGCTTTTTGGAGAAAACTGCCTTTGGGTTTGGATGGGTGTGCAAGAAAGAAGAAAAGAATACATAAACTTAGGAATACTCTTTTTTGTGTTTTTGGTAATTGCAAGATATTTCAGTGTTGGTTGGAGTTATGCTCAAAAAGGAACTGCTTTCATAATTGGAGGGATCATTTTGATTGTTTTGAGTTATTTTTTAAATAAATATAGAAAAAAATTGTTAAAAAAATTTGAGGAAAAATGAAAAACAAAAATAAAAATAAAATTTTGATATTTTTGGGACTTATTCTTTTCCAAATTTTTTTAATTTTTATTTCTCTTTTTTATTTTTCTTATTTTTTCCAAAAAGAAATTCTTTTAAAACTTCAGCCGATTGTTGATCCACGCTCTCTTTTTCAAGGAAACTATCTTTTTTTAAACTATGAAATTTCTTATTTAAGAAAAAATAGTTATCAAGGACCTCAAAGTTTTAGTTCCGGAGAAAGAATTTTTGTAATTTTAAAAAAAGTAAATGAGCACTACTCTGCAAAGGAAGTTTCTAAAACTTTACCTAAAAATGAAGTTTTTTTAAAAGGAAAAGTTTTTTCAAATTACGGAGGGAACTTGAGAATAATTTATGGCATTGAAACTTATTTTGTTCCTGAAAGTAAAGCTCGAGAAATTGAAAAAAAACTAAGGGAGTTTCAAAGAAAAACTGATGTTTACGTAAAAGTAAAAGTGGATAACAAAGGTAATGCTTTGGTAAAAGAAATTCTTGTTGGTGAAGCAAAAATTAATCTTTTAGATATAAAAAAAGCAGAAAAAGAAATCGAAAACCTTATTAAAAGAAGAGATCAAAAAAGAATTTCTGATATCCAAAATTTAGCTCAGGTTTTAGATGAATTTTACAAAGATTATGGGTTTTATCCTGTTTCTTTATCTTATCTTTCACCAAAATATCTTTCAGAAATACCTCGTGATCCCCAAACAGGGCAGGATTATTTTTATGCTTATTATCCATCTTTTAAACCTTTTGCTTATCATTTAGGAGCGAGGCTTGAAGGAGAAAGATTTGAATTGAGAAGAGATGATGACTTTAATTCAAAAAAAGCAGGATTTGTAAATGGATTTGACGGGGAAGATCCAATTTATGATATCCATCGCGTAAAGTTTATAGAAAAACCTAAAGAAACTCCTCAAATCTTTTTTCATCAAACTGAACGTTTTTGTAAAATTTTAGGAAGTGAATGGACAGATACTCGCTTAAGTATTGAACCTTGTAATGAATATTGCAAAAAATTAGGATTTTCAAAAGGAATACTTTCTACAAGTGGAAAAAAATTTTGTGCCGGTGCAGAGTGTTCATATGTGGCTGATTTTTCAACTTGTGAGATTAAGAAAATATCAAATGATGGAAAATGCGGCTGTGCAAGTGAGTTTATTTGTAAATGTGAATAAAAAAATATAAAATAAAAGAATTTTTAAAAATTTATGAAAGTTACAGATATTTACAAACTTGTAGTTGAAAAGGGAGTTTTAGCTGACCCCCGAGGAGAAAAAAGAATTGAAAATCTTCTTAAAGAAAAAAAAGAAAAATTTGAAAAACTTTCAGAAAAAGAAAAAGAATTTTTTGATAAAGATTCTTTATGGAATCCTTACGCAGATACAAGAATTTTAAATTTAGTAGAAAACAAAGAGGTAAAAAAAATTTTGGTAGGAATTGATATTGAAGGAGAAGAAATTTTTTTAGCAAAAGAGTTAGGAGTAGATCTTGTCATTTCTCATCATCCTTTAGGAAAAGCCTTAGCAGGTTTGCCTGAAGTAATGGATATTCAAATTTTTGTTTTATCTTTGTATGGAGTTCCAATTAATGTGGCTCAAAACCTCTTAAAAGAAAGAACTTCTGAAGTTTCTCGAGGAGTAGCTCCTCTTAACCATCAAAAAGTAATTGACTTAGCCAAACTTTTAAAAGTTAATCTTATGTGCGCTCATACAGCAACAGACAATCTGGTAGCACAGTATCTTAAAGAAATAATTGAAAAAGAAAATCCTGAAAGAGTAAAAGATCTTTTAAATATATTAGAAGAAATTCCTGAAATGAGAGAAGCAAAAAAAATAAAAGCAGGTCCTCAAATTTTTTTAGGTTCAAAAGAAAATTATTGTGGAAAAATTGCTCTTACCGGAATTACTGGAGGAACTGAAGGTGCACCCGAACTTTATGAGAAACTTTATCAATTTGGTATTGGAACCGTTGTTGAAATGCATATGTCTCTAAGGCATCACGAAAAGGCAAAAAGAGGTTTGATTAATACGGTCATTTCAGGACATATTTGTTCTGATTCTTTGGGAATGAATCTTTTTTTAGACGAACTTGAAAAAAGAGGAATTGAAATCATTCCTTGTGGAGGTCTAATCAGAAAAAAAAGGATATGATTAAAATTTTTAGAAGAACCCTTAGAGAAAAAGAAATATTAGAACAAAAAAAATTAAGTGTTGGTTGCTGGGTAAGAATAACTTCGCCTAATGAAAAAGACTTAGAATTTTTGAAAAAAAACACTCCGATTAAAAAAGAGTTTTTAGAAGATGCAAAAGATCCTTACGAGATGCCAAGAATTGAAAGAGAAGGAGAGGTTTTGTATATCTTTTTGCGGGCTCCTTTAGAAGAAAATCACCATTTAAAAACTTATCCTTTGCTTTTAGCAGTAGATGAAAAAAATTTTTATACCATTTCTTCTAAAGATTTTCCTTTTTTTAAAAAATTTTTAGAGGGAAAGGTTCAGATCTTTACTACTCAAATTGCAAGGTTTTTAATTCAGGTTTTAATAGAAGTTACCTTAAGTTTTGAGAAGTATTTAAAAAAACTCTCAAAAGAAATTTCTTGGAAAAAAGAAAGACTAAAAAAACTTAGAAATGAGGATATTGTTTTTTTGGTTGAAATGGAAGAAGTTTTAAGTGATTTTCATACCTCTCTTGTAGCAAATATCTCTGTAATAGAAAAAATTTTAACTGGTAAGCTTGTTTCTCTTTACAAAGAAGATGAAGATTTAATTGAAGATCTTTTAATTGACGCTCGTCAAACTCAGGATTTTTGCAAAACTAATCTTAAAAGAGTAATCAATATTCGTGAAGCTTACTCAACTATCCTCTCAAACAATCTTAACCAGATTATAAAATTTCTTACTTCAATGACAATTATTTTAACCGTTCCCACAATTATTTCCTCAATTTATGGAATGAATGTGGCTTTACCTCTTGGGGAAAATCCTTTTACTTTCTTTTATATAATGTTTTTAACCCTTATTCTGTGTACTCTTTTAATTTTTATTTTCTTGAAAAAAGATTGGCTTTAAATTAGAATCACATCAGAGGTGAAACTTAATGAAAAGAAGAGAAAAGGAGGAAGAAGAGATTATAAAGTGGTTAAATCATCTTGAAGAAAAAAAAGTAAAAATACAAGGAGTTCTTGTGGAGTTAAGAAGGATTTTATTTTTTGAAAATTTATCAAAAGATAGAGTAAAAGAAAAATTATTAAAAAGGATAGAGATCTGCAAGAAAACTTTAGATTCAATAGAAAAAGAGATAAATTATCTTTTGAAAAATTTACAGTATTTAAGAATATCCAAACTTTTTTAAAATTTTTATGTCTTCTTTTTTTATTATTTCCACTCCTATTGGAAATTTAAAAGATATCAGTCTTCGCGCCCTTGAGGCGCTAAAAAGGGTAGATTATATCTTAGCCGAAGATCCCAAAATTACATTAAAACTTTTATCTCAATATCAGATTAAAAAACCTTTAATTAAATATCACCAACACACAGAAAATAAAAAAAAGATTTTAAAACTGCTTAAAGAAGGAAAAAATTTGGCTTTGGTTTCCTCTGCAGGAACGCCTGGAATTTCAGATCCAGGAAATGAACTTCTGGATGAAATTTATCAAAACCTTCCTCAGATAAAAGTTGTGTCCGTTCCTGGGCCTTCTGCTTTAACTTGCGCAATTTCTCTTTGTGGTTTTTTTATGGGAAAATTTTTGTTTTTAGGATTTTTACCAAAAAAGAAAAAAAGAAAAAAAATGATTGAGATGATAAAAAATACAAAAATTCCAGTAATTTTTTTTGAAAGTCCTCATCGGCTTTTAAAAACCCTTGAAGATTTAAAAAAAGAAATGCCAGAAAGAAGAATTTTTTTAGGAAAAGAACTTACCAAAAAATTTGAAAAAACATTGCGAGGAAAGATTAAAGAAATTTATGAACTTTTAAAAAAAGAAAAAATTAAAGGTGAGTGGGTTCTGATTTTAGACAAAAATGAAAGAGAAAAAATTTAAATTTTTTTATGCCCTTTCTTTGGGCTGGCAGTTGGGCTTTTTGGTTGCTCTACCGCTAATTGGTTTTATTTTGTTTGGTTATCTTTTAGATAAAAAATTCCAAACTCTTCCTTTTTTGACTTTAATTAGCACAAGTTTGGGAGTTTTGATTACAATTTATGATGTTTATTATTTAATTTTGCCATTTTTAAAGAAAAATGATTGAGATTTCTTTTTTACCAGAAACACTTTTAAAAATCGGGAATTTTAATTTCACCAATACTTTTTTAACTTCTATTTTAACCTCTTTTATTTTAATTTTGTGTCTCTTTTTCAAAAAATTTTTAAAAAAAACAAAGTTTTATTTATTATTGAAAATTTTAATTAAAGAATTTTTAAAACTTTCTGAAAGCATTCTTGGAAAAAAGAAACTTGCTGAGGAGGTTTTTCCTGTTGTCTTTACTTTTTTTGTTTTTATTGGAATTGCAAATCTGCTTGAACTTTTTCCAGGTTTTTTTGGTTCTTTTTTTGTAAAAAAAGATGGAGTCCAAGTTCCTCTTTTGCGTTCACCCAACAGTGATGTGAATTTACCTTTGGCTTTAGCAATTATTTCGGTCTTTTTTTCTCAATTTTTCATTTTAAAAAATTTTGGTTTTAAAAAATATTTTCAAGGATTTTTTTCTTTAAACCCAATTAAAATTTTTTTAAAAATTTTTGAAATTTTCTCAGAATTTACGAGAATTCTTTCTTTTGCTTTCAGGCTCTTTGGAAACATTTTTGGAGGGGAAATTTTGCTCTTAATCATTGGTCTTCTTTTTCCATTCCTTTTACCTTTACCTTTTATGTTTCTTGAATTTTTTGTAGGTTTAATTCAGGCTTTTATTTTCAGCGCTCTTACTCTTGCATTTCTTAAAGGATCAATTATAGAAAAATTAAAAAGGTCATAAAAAAATTAAAAAAATTTATGGACCCATCTGCTTTTGTAATGGCGGTTGGAACAATTTGTCCTGCTCTAGCTATTGGATTAATTGGAGGAGCAGCTCTTTTGGGTGTTTCAAGAAACCCTCAGGCAAGTGATAGAATTCAAGTTTTAGCCATTATTGCAATTGCTTTTGCTGAAGCAATTGCCATCTATGCTTTAATTGTGGCTTTAATTCTGAAATTTGTGAGATGATAGAACTTTTCCAAAAAATTGGTATTGACTGGAAAATGATTCTGGCGCAAATTTTGAATTTTTTGATTTTGGTGTTTTTGTTAAAAAAATTTCTTTACAAACCAATTTTAAAAGAAATAGATGAAGAAAGAGAAAAAGAAAAACTTTTAAAAGATTTTGAAGAAAGGATAAAGAAAGAAAAAGAAACTTGGGAAAAAGAAAAGGAAAAAAGGAAAAAAGATTTAAAAAAAGAAACTGAAAAAATTCTCCTTGAAGCAAAAAAACTTGCTGAGGAGTTTAAAAGAAAAAATATAATCTCTGCTCAAAAAGAAGCGGAAAGAATTATAAAATCCGCAAAACTCCAAGCAAAAAGAGAAGGGGAGTATATTTTAGGAAAAAAAGAAGATTTACTTAAAGAGGAAATTTTTGAAAAAATTTTTAAAAGCCTTAAAGAAAGTTTACCTTTAGATCTCAAAATGGAAATTCAAAATTTCTTTTTTGAAAAAATTTTTCAAAAAATAGAAAAAATTCCTTCGGATATTTTTGAAAAAGAAAAAAAACTTCTGAAAGAACAAAAAAAGAAAATAAAAATTAAAGTATTTTCTGCCTTTCCTCTTGAAGAAAATCAAAAAAAGAAACTAAAAGAATTTTTGATAAAAAAGTTTGATTTTCCTCAAATAGAATTGGAATTTTTCATTAAAGAAAAATTGATTGCAGGTCTGATGCTTGAAATTAAAGGGTATCTTTTAGAGGAAAATCTTTTTCAAAAAATAAAGATATGAAAAAAGATTTTAAAGAAATTGGTTTTATTGAAGATTATTTTGCTGGCGTTGTTAAAATTAAAGGACTTCCTCATGTTGGCTTTCATGAAGTTTTAGTGGATGAAAAAGGGAAAGAAAAAGCCTTAGTTATAGGATTTGATGAAGAGTTTGTAGAAGCACTTCTTTTTGAAGAAGATTTTGATCTTTCTCAACCTCTTTTTAGAAGTTATCAAACTTTTAGCCTTCCAAAAACAAATGAATATTTAGGAAGAATTTTAGATGGCCTGGCGCGTCCTTTAGATGAACTTTCACCCGTTAGAGGAGAGAAAAAAGTTCCTGTTTTTAGAGAAGCACCTCCTGTTTTCAAAAGAGAACCAGTGAAAATTCCTTTAATTACTGGGATAAAAGTGATTGATACATGTTTGCCTATTGGAAGAGGACAAAGAGAACTTATTATTGGAGATAGAAAAATTGGCAAAACTACTCTTGCTTTAGATACAGTCCTTAACCAAAAAAATGCCAAATCTCCTCTTTTTTGTGTTTATGTCTTAATTGGTCAAAAAAAGAGCCAGATTGAAAAAATAATTAAAATTTTGAAAGAATACGGAGCAATGGAGTATACCACCGTTGTGGCTTCTTCCAGCGATGACAGTTTTGCTTCTCAATATTTGGCTCCTTTTGTAGGATGCACGATTGGAGAGTTTTTTCGCGATGAAGGAAAAGATGCCCTTGTTGTTTATGATGACTTAACAAAGCATGCTAAATCTTGGAGAGACATTTCACTTTTGCTTGAGCGCCCTCCTGGAAGAGAAAGTTATCCTGGAGATATCTTTTCTTTACACGCAGGTTTACTTGAAAGAGCAGGCAAAATTTCTTCAAAATATGGTGGAGGGTCTTTGAGCGCTTTACCGATTGTGGAAACCCAAGAAGGTGATATTACAGGCTATATCCCCACAAATTTAATTTCAATTACAGACGGACAAATTTATCTTGAAAGAGGACTTTTTCAAAAAGGATTTTTACCTGCGGTTAATGTTGGTCTCTCAGTATCCCGGGTTGGATCACAAGCCCAACCTTCTCCTCTTAAAGAAGTAACAAAAAATTTACGTCTTTTTCTTTCTTGGCACAGAGAACTTCAAAAGTTAGCTCAATTTGAAACAAAAATTTCAATTTCTGCAAAAAGAAAAATTCAAAGGGGGGAGCTAATTCTTGAACTTTTAAAACAAAAAAAACATTTTTTGTTTTCCTGGCAAGAAGAAGTGGTTCTCTTTTTTTCAGTTGAAGAAGGGATTTTTGATGACATTTCAAAAAAAGAATGGAAAATTTTTGAGGAGATGTTAATTGAAGCTTTGAGAACTAAATTTTTCTTTATAGAAAAAGAAATTGAAAAAGAAGGACTTTCGGAAAAAGTAAAAGAAAAAATTAAAAATTTTGTAAAAGATTTCAAAAAAGACTTCTTGAAAAAATGAGAAAATATCTCCAGTTTAAAAAAGAGTTTGAAGCAATAGAGGATATTAAAAAAACTTTAAAAACTTTTGAGAAGATTTCATCTGCAAAAATTCCTTCTTTGAAAGAAAAGACAAAAACTTTATTTTCTTTTTTAGAAAAAATGGAAAAAGTAATCTCACGTCTTTTTCAATTTTTTTTACCGAAAAATCATTGGGCAATAAATTCTTCAAATGAAGGAAAAAGTTTGCTTTTAATTTTTGGGGCTGATAAAGGTCTTTGTGGTGATTTTCATCATTTAGTGATAAACGCTCTTTTAGAGAAAAAATCTTTTTATGATATTTTTTGGATTATTGGAAAAAAAACTGAAAAATCTTTAAAAGAAGAGGGAATTTTTGCCAAAGAAACTTTTTCTTTAGAGGAAAATTTAGAGGAAATTTTTAAAAAAATTATTTTTCTTTTCAAAAGCCAAAAATTTAAAAGAGTTGATTTTCTTTTTTTGAAATATTTCTCTTTTTTTAGAAGAGAACCTTGTTTTTTGGAATTTTTACCTTTATCTTTTGAAAAAAAAGAAGGAGCTGGATCTTCTATTTTTGAGCCCTCTCCAAAAGAAATTTTTGAATTTTTATTAGAAGAAAAACTTAAAGCTACTTTCTTAAAAGTTTCTTTGAACTCGCGTCTTTCTGAAGAAACTTTAAGGGTTCTCACGCTTGAGCATTCCTTTAAAGAGACTGAAAAAATTCTTTCAAAAATGATGTATAATTATTTTAAACAAAGAAGAAAAGAAATTTCTTTGGAACAGATGGGAAGTTTTCTTTCTCATAAGATAATATGTCAAAAAAAAGAATAGGAAAAATCATCTCTCTTAAAGGTGGAGTGGTTGAAATTGAGATAGAGAAAAATTTGCCTTTACATACACTTTTAGAAACCGAAAAAGGAAATTTTTTAGAAGTGGTTGAAAAAAGGGGAGAAAAGAAAATGAGAGCAATCGCTTTGAGTTTTCTTGAAGGAGAAGAAAGAGACTCACCTGTTTATCTTAAAAGAGAATCTTTTGAAATTGAAGTGGGAGAAGAAATTCTTGGAAGAGTTTTTGATGTTTTTGGAAATCCCCTTGATGGAAAAGAATTTAAAGGTGAACAAAAAATAGATATTTTAAAAAGAAAAGAAAAAATTGAGTCAACTTTTAAAAAAAGAGAAATTTTAGAAACAGGAATAAAAGTAATTGATCTTTTGGTGCCTTTTTCAAAAGGAGACAAAATTGGACTTTTTGGAGGAGCAGGAGTAGGGAAAACAGTTTTGATAACAGAACTCATTCATAATTTTTCTTTAAAAAAGAAAGGGTATGCTGTATTTGCTGGAATTGGAGAAAGAACGCGAGAGGGAAATGAACTTTATTTTACTTTAAAAGATCTTGGAGTGCTTAAAAATACAGTTTTGTATTTTGGGGAAATGCAAAAACCACCTGGTGAGCGTTTTCGTGTCGGTTTTTCAGCTATCAGTGCAGGGGAATATCTTTGTCGAAAATTTAAAAAAGATATTCTCTTTTTTGTTGATAACATTTATCGCTATGCAATGGCAGGAATGGAGGTAGGAACAATCTTAGGAAAAGTGCCCTCAGAACTTGGTTATCAACCAACTCTTGAAAAAGATATTTCTTTGTTAGAAGAAAGAATTAAATCTATGGGAGAAGGTTCAATTACTTCAGTTCAGGCAGTTTATATCCCTGCAGATGATATTACTGATCCTGCAATTGTGGCAATTTTTTCACACCTTGATGGATCTCTTGTTTTATCAAGAGAAATTGCAGAAAAAGGAATTTATCCTGCAGTGGATCCTTTGAGATCATTTTCAGTAAATTTAGATGAAGAAATTGTTGGAAAACGCCACTATGAGATCGCAATGAAGGTTAAGGAAATATTTCAAAAATATGAAGAACTCTCTCACATAATTGCCATTTTAGGAGTGGAAGAACTTTCGCGTGAGCAAAGAACTTTAGCAAAAAGAGCAGAAAGACTTCAACGCTACTTAACCCAACCTCTTTTTGTAGCAGAAGTATTCAATCAAACAAAAGGGGCTTATGTTTCTTTAGAAAAAACTTTAGATGATTGCGAAAGAATTTTAAATGGAGATTTAGATGGCTTCCCTCCAGAAAAACTTTATTTAATTGGTTCATTGGATGAAATATGGGAAAAATAGAAGTTGAAATTTTATCTTCCCAGAGAGAAATTTTTAAAGGAGAAACAGAAAATATTGTTTTTTTAACTCCGAAAGGTGAAGTTCAAATTTTGCCTGGTCATTGTGAAGCCTTTTTTTTAATCGAAAAAGAAATCAAACTTCCTTTTCAAAAATTTTTTATAAAAAAAGGAGTTTGTTATTTTAACGAAAACAAAGCCAAAATTTTTGTCTCTTTTAGTTGAAAAAATTTTTAAAATTTAATAATCTGAAAGAGGAGGTGATGTAAAAATGGGAAGTTTTGTAAGTTTTGTAGATAGACTAGTAGATAAAATTAGTGAAAAGAGAAGTATTTTGTGTGTAGGTTTAGACCCGCAGCCACAATGGATTCCAGAGGAGATATTTAAGGAGGCTTCTGAACAAGTAAAAGATGATGAGAATGCAAAAGAGATAACAGCGCGCGCAATATTGATTTTCAACAAGGCTATTATTGAAGCAGTAAAGGACTTGGCTGTTGTGGTAAAGCCTCAAATAGCGTTTTACGAAGCATATGGATCTTCAGGAATTTGGGCATTTGAAGAAACAATAAAATTTGCCAAAAAACAAGGACTTTTAATAATAGAGGATGCTAAGCGATGCGATGGAGGAGACACTGCAAAGTTTTATGCCCAAGGACATTTAGGAGAAATTGATGTTTTTTCAAAGTCCGGCTTCGTAAAAGAAAAGGGGGTTGACGCTGATGCAATGACAGTTATACCATGGACTGGCCTTGCAGGTTTAGATCATTTCATAAGAATCGTTAAAGAAAAAGGGAAAGGAATTTTTGTTGTCGTAAAAACTTCATTCCGACCAAACTCTGCAATTGAACAAATACCAACAGCTAAAGGCACCAAAATGTGGGAAGAGGCAGCTTTGTTGATAAAACAGTGGGCTCAAAGATGTGGAGGAAAATCAGGACTTAATAACATTGGCGTAGTGGTAGGAGCAACTTATCCAGAAGAAGCTTCAAAAATGAGAGAAATTTATCCCGATGCTTTCTTTTTAGTCCCAGGTTACGGAGCTCAAGGCGGAGGAGCAGAAGGCGCTGTTGCAGGAGTAAGAGAAGATGGTTTAGGAGTAATTGTGAACTCTTCAAGAGGTATCATCTTTGCGTATGAAAGAAGTGAGAAATTCAAAGATAAACCAGAAAATTTTGCTGAGTCAGCAAAAAAAGCAGCCGAGTTTTCAAGAGACGAACTTAACCAAGCATTAGAGAAAAAAGCAAATCTACCTTGGTAATTTTTTTCGGTAAAGTTTTTTTATTTTTTTTTTTTTTTTTTTTTTTTTTTTTTAGATTTTATAAACTCTCGCTTAAATACGAAATTTTAAAAACAAATTCTAAATTAAATTGAATTTTTGACATTTTTTTTTATAAAATAAAAAAATTTTTAAAAAGGTCGTGTGCCTATCCCTTTTAAAAAAGGGAAGAAGGGGCAAATAAATTTTTTTATATAAAAATGAACAAAAAAATCCTTTTGAGTCTACTTGCTATTGCTTTCGTGGGAGCAATCGCTGTTGGAGGAACAATTGCTTATTTTAAAGATTCAGAAGTAAGTTCAGGAAATACTTTTTCTGCTGGAAAAATAGATTTGAAAGTTAACGATGTGGATAACCCTGGAGTTCTGTTTACTTTAGACAATATAACTCCTGGTCATTATTATGATGCTGGAACGGTAAAAGTGAGAAATGCAGGAAGCGTTCCTGGAAGATTATCAATAAAAATTAAAGATCCTATAAGTCATGAAAATACTCTTGAAGATCCAGAAATAAAAGCTGGTGATGCCACAAGTACCGAAGTTGATCCTGGTTCTTATGATGCAAACGAGGGTGATGGAGAATTATGGGATTTATGTTTTATGAGAGTATATGTCGATGGCAATGGTGATGGAAAATACACTTGCGGTTCAGATGGAGATTGCATAATCGAAGAGAATGCTTTAGATAAGACAGATTATTACCATTTTCCCATTGATGAAGATTTATTCCCCATAGAGACAAATTATTATTGTCATGATGAATACATAGATCTCGATCCAGGAGAAACTGTAGATGTAGGAGTTCAAATTTATTTTTATAGTGATGATGGCGGAGGACCAGCAGGAGGATGGAGTAGAAATTTGCCACCCGATGAAACGGGAATGAGTGATGACTTACAATTCACGATAGAATTTGGATTGGAGCAAATAGAATAATTTAAATCCTTTTTGGTTGCTTGAGTTTCCTTTGTGGCTCGGGCAACCGATAAAGGGTTTAATTTCCAAAAAAGGTCGAACAAAGAAAAAATAATAATATGAGCAAAAGAATTTTAATCAATTTATCTATTATCGCTGCAGTTTCTTCTTTTGCCATCGGCGCCACTATTGCTTATTTCAGTGACACTGAAGTAAGTGCGGGAAATACTTTTTCTAGCGGAACTTTAGATTTAGAAATGGACACCGGAAATCCTGCAACAAGTACTGTATTCATTCTCTCTGATGTCAAGCCCGGAGACAGTGGAAGCGCCACTATAAAATTAAGAAATACAGGAACTTTGCCAAAACCAGGCGGACCTCCTTGGACATCAAAAGTTTATATCACCTTTGAGAACTTAGTTGATAATGATGTAAGTTGTCCTGAACCAGAAGGTGAGATTGACGGGACATGTGGGAGCGGGAAAGTTGGCGAATTGTCACAGAATCTGAATATCAGAGTAAGAGATTATTGGGGTGAGAATTGTACGGGAACTCCTCGTTTTGATGAAGAACACACTTTGGCAGATTGGGTAAGCAAGAGTAAAACCTTTTTAAATGATGATATGCCATCCGGTGATGTTAATTGTATAGTTATTGATTGGAGTGTTCCCACAAGCACCGGAAATATCATTCAGTCAGATAAGGCAACTTTTGATATCAAATTTACTTTAGAACAAACCGAACCCTGGCAATAAGCAAGATTGAAAGAAGCATTGAGTTCTTTTTGGTTGCCTGGGTTTTTATAAACTCAGGCAACCGTTAAAGGACTTAAGGAAAATAAATTATGAAGTTTTTCAAAATAATTTATTACTTTTTTATCACCTGTCTTGGGTTGATTGCTTTACTTCTAATTTTCTCTTCCTTTCCTATTCCCGGAAATTTTAAAGTAATGACTGTCCTTTCAGGTTCAATGGAGCCTGCAATTAAAATGGGCTCTATTGTGATAATAAAACCCGTAAAAGATTACAAAATTGGAGATGTGGTTACTTTTAACTCTGATAGCGAAAATAAAATATTTATAACTCATAGAATTTATGACACTGAGGTTATTGGAGACGAAGTTTATTACATTACAAAAGGAGATGCTAACAAAACTCCAGATGAAAGAAAAATTTCCAAAAAAGAAATAATTGGAAAAGTGTTGTTTTCAGTTCCTTATTTGGGATTTTTAGCAGAATTCAGCAAAAAACCAATTGGATTTTTGCTTTTAATCATAGTTCCAGCAATGATTATTATTTGTGAAGAAGTCAAAAATATCATTACTGAAATGAAAAAAATGAAAGGGAAAAAAGAAATGATATTAAATAAAAAATGAATCACAAATATTCATTTTTAAAAATTATTTTAATCGTCTTTACAGTTGTTTTTAGTTGGATTGGAACTTCATCTATCGGCAAAACATTAGCGTGTTTTAATGATACTGAAAATTCTACTAACAATGTTTACTCTGCCGGCTTTTTAGATTTTTCTCTATCCACACCTACTGATAATTTCGTTAATTTAACTCCTAAAGAAGAAAATTACCTTGCAAAAAGAGAGGTTCAAATTGTTCAAAACGGGAGTTTGGGTTTTTGGTATAAAGTAAAAACTCAAAATATTTCAGGTGAATGCAATGGTCTTAACTTAAATTTATTTTTAGAAAATGGCGCTCAATTTAGCCAGTCAATTTCGAGTTTTGAAACTTCTTTTTTTATAGAATTTGGCTCTCAAACTGATGATTTAGTATTTAAAATAAGTTCTCAAGGCTCAATTTCTTCAAATAAAACTTGTAATTTTGATCTTGTTTTTGAGGCCTGGCAAGGACCTGTCTCAAATTCTGGATTTTCTGATATTGAAACTCTTTCTAACTCAGTTGAGATTGTGCCCGCATCTCCCTCAGCAGGAGCAGGGGATATTGTTATCAATGAATTTTTGCCAAACCCTTTAGGGGATGAACGAAATTTGACTGGACTTGATGGAGAATGGGTGGAGATTTATAACAAGGGCGAAAGTTTAGTCGATTTAAATGGCTGGTATATTAAAGATGAGGCAGGAAATATAATTACTATTTCTTCTTCAAATACTCATACCGGCTCAACAACTATTGGGGCTCAAGGCTCTGGATCAGAATGGTTGGTTGTGTTTATAAATAAATGTATTTTTAATAATACAGGAAGAGGTACGGTTTATTTATACGATCAAAATCATCAACTTGTTGATTCTTATTCCTATACTGGAGCAACTGTTGAGAATAAATCTTATGCTCGTTATCCTGATGGCTCTGAGAATTGGTATGATCCAATTCCAACTCCTGGAAAACCAAATATTTTAGAAAGGGTTGATGGAAATGAAAATGAAAAAGAAAAAGGTGGAAAAGAAAAAGAGATTATTACTGATGTTAGCGAAATTACAACTATCGCTACAACTACTGATGAACTTAGAGTTGTGGAGGAAAGTATAACTTCTCAAGAGGAAAAAGAAGCAACAATTCCTGATAAAGAAAACTTAACTTTGGATGAAAAGAAACCTGTTGAAATTGAAAGTGTAGACGAAAACGAACCAAATTCCAATAACGAACCAAATTCCAATGAAATTACGATTGAATTGAATGATAATGATCAAAGTGAAAGCACTGAAAGTGGTGATGAAAATACAACTAAGATGACAATAGAAGGAATTTTACCTAAACCGGACAATTTAAGAAATGAATCAAATGATGTGCCTGCTAAGGGTAGTAGTGATTTTGAAAATGATAAGAGGAAAGAAGATATTAATGCTTTAGATACTCAGAGAAATTTATAGAAACTTGTAGAAGTTTATTGATATTTAAAATTATGAAAAGGATAATTAAAATAATTTTGATAATTTTAGTTATTACTTCAGGAATTAACTTATTGATAGGAAATGTAGTTCAAGCAGAGAGTGATTCAAGGCGTTTATTGGTAGAAATTTGGGATGAAAAATCAGGAAAATACCTTCCTTTAGAAGGAAAACCCATATTTAATGTTTCAAATTTTTTGCCCGGGGATGTAAAAACCGAAAAGATTAGAGTTACTAATTGTACAAATGAAACTCAAACAGTGGCTTCAAAAGTAATTCATCTTGATAAAGGATGTAATATCTCTAAAGAGTATTGTTTAGCAGATAAACTAATTTTAACTATTACTCCATTAAATAACCTTTCACCTTCATATTCTGGATCTTTAACAGAATTTTATAATGCTGGCGAAGTAGTGCTTTCAGAAATAGAAAGTAGGGGAGAGGCTGAATATAATTTTTCTGTTTATTTTGATAAAGACGCTGAAAAAGAATATCAAAGTTTAACTACTTCATTTGATGTTGAAATTGGATTTTTAAGTAAAGAAACAATTTCCAAGGAGTTATATTGGGGCGAAAAAAGATATACGATTCCGCTTTCAGAAGGAGTAGGCAAAATAACTCTTACTGGTCCGCCAATCGTTACTTTCAACTCCGCGATTATTAATTGGACAACTGACATTCCTTCACTTTGCCGCGTAGTTTATGATGAAGTTTCTCATCCTGTTTTAGGAGATCTTCCAAATTATGGATATGCTTTTTCTACCAATCCTACAGATGTTAAAAAAAATTCTCATCAAATTCAACTTTCAGGACTAAAATCTGATACAACATACTTTTTTCGCATTATTTGTTGGGCATCTCCAAAAAAAATCTCTCAAGAATACAGTTTCAAAACAAAAGCATTAACAACAATAACTTCTCAAACATCTCAAACCTCTCAAAATGAAGAGGAAATAGGAGGAGAGATGACAGGAACAGGGTTGACAGGAGAAATAGAAAAAGATGAAACACAACAAGAAACGCAAAAAGAAAAGGTAGAAAAAGAAAAGAAAGAGGAAGAGGAAAAGGAAAAACCTGAAAAAAAGGGAAAATCAAAAGGATCTTTTCGTGCCAGAGGTTTGTTAGCAGCGATTAGAAACTTACCTTTAGATTTGAAAATACTTCTATTAGCCCTTCTTATCATAATCATCATTCTCATTATCGTGTGGGCAAAAAGAGAAAAAAAAGAAAAACAGAAATATAAATAATATTCAAGAATTTCAAATCACAATGAATTTCTGTAATCTACGTGCCCGAGGAGTTCTTTAGACCCTTGACAAAATGGAGCAATTATAATTATACTATAAAAAGCCAAAGGAGGTGGGTAAATTATAGAAATGGAAGAGAAAATGTGGACAAAATTTTATTTAAAAGAAGGGGAAAGATATATTTCTTTGATGACAAACGAGGAAAAAAGAAATAAGTTAATTGAAGAGTTTAGTGAAATAGAAGAAATAATCCTGCTTTTACTTGAAATAGAAAACAAAGTGAAAGATAAAATCCAGATGCCTTCAGATATTTCTTGGCCACCAGAAAAGATATTTTTCTTCGAGGACGAACAGCCCGTTTTTCAATTAGAATCCTTAGAACGATTAGACTCCTCAGAATCTCCTAAAAGAGGAAAATCAGTAATTTTAGTAAATCTTTGTCCTCTTAGAGAGATATTGTTATCTTCGATACAAAAGAGGATAGAAAGAAATTATGCCTTAGTATTAGCAGAATTTGCTCTTAGCGAGATGTTTGGAATAGATTTTTTCAAAACAGGGATGAGAACAATTGATTATCTGCGAGAAAACCTTTCTCATTATAGGGAAGAGATATTTCAAGAATTTCAGTATTATTTTGAAATGCTGGCGATTGAGTTAGCAGCGGTTGTGTTCTGCAAAAACAATAGCCTCTTTCCCGAGGGAGAAATAAAGTTTATTGAGGACTTTAACAACATAATCCAATATATTCGTGTAAGAATACAAAAAAATAGAAAAGAAATAAGGAGAGTAGTGAGAGAGAGAACTTCGGTAATACCATTACCACCGTTTGGAGTTTTGGTTATTGTTGGCGACAAAAAGAAAGCAGAAATTGCTTTCCAAGCCACAGAGATAATCCGATTAGCCTTGATATCTTTAGAAGTAGAACTTCTTCTTCCTCCTAAGAAGTCTCAAAAATATCAAAGGGAAATTATTGGATATTGCAAAACATTAAAAGAACTTTTCCAAAGAAGCAAAGAGGACCTTGAAGAAATTATAGAGAAAATGCAAAAAATATAATGATTTCTTTTTTTTTATTTTTTCCTTTTTTTTTACCTGTAGGTGACTGATTGGTTGCTAAAAACTTAGTAGCCAGCCAGTCGCCTACAGGAAAGAACATAATATAGTAAATTCAGCGTGGGGACAACTACGCCTAAGGCGACACAAAAAAGGGAGGTGAGAAAAAAATGGAAAAGGACAAAATAAGAACAACATGTGAGATTTTGGGATCACCGTGGGAACTGGAAGGTGAGGCAGTGCGACTTTTCAAGAAAGTAGTAGACACTGGGAGTTTCAGATATTACTCAAATAAAGAAAGAATTGCTGTCTCAGTGATAGCAATTGTGTGCAGACAATATAGAAAACCTAGGACGTTTGCACAAATAGCTAAGGCTATCAAAGTTGACCGCCTAAGAGGAATAAAAAGAATTGCTTGTAATATCACAAGAAAGTTTGGGATAAAACTTCCGCCGATAGATGCGGCGGATTTTGTGCCATATTTCTGTGCCAAACTTAATTTGAATAAAGCAATAGAGAATAAAGCAATAGAGATAATAAAAGAGGCGAAAAAAGCGAATGTTAGTGAGAACCGCCGGACAGCAAGCATAGCAGCAGCTGCAATTTATATCGCCGCCATTTTATGTGGAGACCACCGA
The DNA here is from genome assembly GCA_964598115.1 of uncultured Candidatus Saccharibacteria bacterium. GTDB lineage: Bacteria > Patescibacteriota > Minisyncoccia > Minisyncoccales > CAZRAI01. Next base: position 20,388 of record CAZRAI010000002.1, read on the forward strand.
CCACAAAAAGAGATAGCCGACGCCCTAGGGATGACCGAGATGACAATTCGGAATGTTTATAAGGAAATGGCCGAGCAGTTGGATATCGAAGTGATTCTTTAATAAAAAGAATAAAAATTTTAAAATTATTCCCTTATTTTTTTACCGTGAAATTTTTGGTGAATTTCTTTTAGTTTTTGGGAGGTAAGATGGGTGTAGACTTGAGTGGTGGAAATGTTTTGATGACCCAAAAATTCTTGAACTACTCTTAAATCAATTCCTTTCATTAAAAGATCAGTCGCAAAGCTGTGTCTTAAGGTATGAGGTCTTGTTTCTAAAGGAAGTCCAGCTTTGATAACATATTTTTTCACAATTTCATCAAGTTGTCTTCGTGATAAAGGTTTTTTCTTTTTGCTCAAAAAAAGAGCTTTTTCATTGTCCTTTCTTTCATCAAGATATTTCTTTAACCAAAAAATTGACCTTTCTGATAAGTAAACCGGGCGCAGTTTTCCTCCTTTTCCTTTAATCACAATCTCTATTGGCTGAATTTTATCAATTTTTATTTGGTCTCTTGTTAAATTTAAAAGTTCTCCAGCGCGCATACCTGTTGAGAAAAGAACCTCAAGAATAGCCCGATCACGCAGTCCCAAAAAAGTGGAAGTATCAGGCTGGGATAAAAGTTTTTCTATTTGTTCTAAAGTTAAAAAATGAATTTTTCTTGTTTCTTTTTGACGTAAAAGTTTAATTTTGCTTGGAGAAAGAGAACTTTCACCAATTTCTTCAAGAAATAAAAAAAACTGCCTTAGCGCTATGAGATAATAGTTTTGAGTGGTCTTTTTAAGGCTTTTTTTAGCCAAAAAAACTTTATATTCATAAATTAAATCAGGGGAAACTTCATTAGGGGAAAGATTTTCTAATTTTTTTTGCAAAAGAAATTCTTCAAAGACTTTTAAAAAATGATAATAATTTTCTTGAGTTTTTTTTGAAAGTCCTTTTTCAACTAAAATCCACTCTAAAAATTGATCAATGAAGTGGAGAAGAGGTTTTTGAGAAGGGGAGTTTTTTTCCATAAATTTAAAACTTAATTGCCTTTAAGGTACATTATAGGCAATTAGAAAGGAAAGGTCAATTTTTAATCTTTCTCTTCCCTCTCTGGAGGAATGCGATAATAATCAAAAAGAAACTGGGCAATTTTTCTAAACAAAGGACCAGTAGAATCTGCTGAAAATCTTACTCCCTGAGGTGAGTCTAATTTGATAAAAATTAAAAACTTCGGATTAAAAGCAGGAGCGTATCCCACAAATGAATGAATAGTCTCAGCTGAATAACCTTTCTTTTTAATTCCAAGATATGACCAAGGAACCTGAGCGGTGCCAGTTTTCCCTGCAATAAAATAGCCTTTCACTTTTGCTTTTTTACCAAAACCTTTATCTACAACTGAAATTAACATACCTGTAAGCTCTACTGCAGTCTCCTGTGAAATGGGATTTCCGATTATTTTTGGTTCAATTATTTTTTCTTTTCCATCCGGATAAATAATTTTTTTAACTAAATGAGGCCAAGGTATTTTTCCTTGGTTAGCAATAGCTGAAAAGGCAGTTGCAATCTGAATTGGGGTGACTTTAATCCCTTGACCAAAAGAAGCATTTGCAAACTCAATTTTTTTCTCACGCGAGAGAGGTCTAATGATATTTTGAATATCTCCCCTACTTTCGCCGGGAAAATCAATTCCTGTTTTTTTACCAAAACTAAATTTTTTTATATATTCTTTAAATTTTTCATTTCCTAATTTTTCTTCTACCCAAACCGCTCCGGTATTGATGGAGAGCTCCAAAACTTCTGTCATTGTCTTCTTGCCATAAACTTTATTTCCTGCATTTTTGATCGTATATGAGCCAATTTTAACAAATCCTTTATCTATGTAGCTTGTTTTTGGAGAAATTACTCCTTCATTCAACGCTCCAGCCATAGTAATTGGTTTAAAAATTGAACCAGGCTCAAAGCTTATCTGAACCGCAGGGTTTAAAAAGACTTTTAAATTTTTCTCTTTTGAATATTCATTTGGATTAAAATTGGCTAAAGAACTCATTGCCAAAATTTCACCATTTTGAGGATTCATTACAATAATTGTTCCTCCTTTGGCTTTATATTTTTCTGTTGCTTCCTCAAGGATTTTTTCTACAAAGGTTTGAATTTGAAAATCAATCGTTAAAATTAAATCTGCTCCATCTTCAGGGGGTTTTATTTTGTTCTCTTTTGCAAAAATGAAATTTCCTTTAGCATCAACCAGCCCTTTCCTATAACCAGGTTTTCCTTTTAGAATATTGTCATAGAATTTTTCAAGTCCATACTGGGCTTTTCCGTCTTTATTTACAAAACCCACTCCCTGAGAAAAGATAGTATTTTGAGGATAAAATCTCGAAAGATGAAAAATAAAATGCACTCCAGTAGGAGGTTTTTTTGAAAATCCTATTTTCTCTAAAGGAAAATTTCTTTTTAGAACAATCCAAGGGTCTTTTTTTCTTTTTTGAAGTTTTTGTAAAATAACTTCTTTTTTTTGATCTAATATTTTTGATAAAAACTCAGCCACTTTATTTATATTTTTTATTTCTCTTGGAGCAACGCAAATCTCAACCACTCCCCTATTCTCTGCAAGAGCGGTTTTTCCATCTGAGAAAAAAATTTTCCCCCTCTTTGGAAAAAGAATTTCTTTTTTAAAATGAATTTTCTCATCAATTTTTTTATAATTTTTTGCTTCAAGTACTTGAAGTTCAAAAAGTCGCGCTGAACTTATACCAAAAATTAAAAAAAAGAATAAAAAAAATATTCTAAAACGTGAATTGAGTTCTCTCATTTTTCTGAAAGAGTTTCTCCACTTCTTTCCAGAGAAAGATATTTTATTTCTTCTGGAAAAGTAAGATTATATTTCTTTTTTGCTTCATCTAATGAAACTTTAGGAAAAGAATTTTCAAAAATATTTTCTAAAACTTGAACTTTTCTCTCTAAAGTAAATTTTTCTTTTTCTTTTTTTTGTAAAAGATAATTTATTTCTTGGACTTTAGCAAAAAGTAAAAGGTACCCAAAAAACAAAAAAAGATTTGCTAAAAAAAGCAAAAAGACTAAAGAGGTTTCCCTTTTTTTTCTTTTTAATTTTAATCTTAATTTTTTTCTTTTTCTCTTTCTCATAATTTTTCTAAAGCCCTTAGACGGGCAGATCTTGAGCGAGGGTTTTTTAAAATTTCTTCAAAAGAAGGAACTACAGGTTTTTTAGTTAAAACTTTGGCTTCTCCTATTTTTTCTTTTTTATGAAAAAAATTTTTGGTTTCTCTATCTTCGAGCGAATGAAAAGAAATTACAACAAGTCTTCCCCTTTTTTCTAAAACATCAAAAGCAGATTTTAAACCTTCTTTCAAATTTTCAATTTCCTCATTTAAAAACAAACGCAATGCTAAAAAAGTCTTTGTGGCTGGATGAATCTTTGATTTTTTTATTTTTGTTTTTTTAACAATCTCTCCTAACTTTTTTGCCGAAAGAATCGGCTCTTTTTGACGAGTTTTGACAATAGCATGAGCAATTCTTTTAGATTCCTCTTCTTCACCAAACTCTTTAAGAATTTTTTCAATTGCTTCTTCAGGATATGAATTTATAATCTCTCTTGCTGGAAAGTACCCATGCGGAGAGTATCGCAAATCCAAAGGTTCATCTTTGCGAAAAGAAAATCCCCTTTTTGATTTCTCTAAATGCCAAGAAGATATTCCTAAATCAAAAAGAATTCCCTTAATTTTTTCAAATTTTTTTTCTTTTACGACCTTTTTGATGTTTTTAAAATTTTCATTCACAAGCATAATTCTTTTTTTAAATTCTTTTAAATTTTTCTCTGCCTCTTTTAGAATTTCAGGATCCCAATCAATTCCAAGAAGTTTTCCTTGAGGACCATTTCTTTTTAAAATTTCAATCGCGTGTCCCCCCTCACCTATAGTTGCATCAATATAATTCAAATTTTCTCTTACATTCAGATATTCAATCACCTCTTTTTTTAAAACTGGTGTATGAATCATCAAAATCCTATTTCTGACAATTTTTCAGCAAACTCTTCCATTTCTTTTTCACATTTTTTCTGATATTCTCTCCATTTCTCTTCTGCCCAAATTTCAAGGTGGGTGTGCACTCCTACAATCACCACTCTTTTCTCTAAATCGGCATATTTTTTTAAATAATCTGGAATAAGAATTCTCCCTTGTTTATCCAAGGAAACCTCAACAGCGCCTGCTAAAAGCATTCTTTGAAAATGTCTTGTTTCTTTTTTCCCAAGAGGCAGGTCTGAAATTTTTTTTACCAATTTTTCCCACTCTTTTTTGGGATACAAAAAAAGACATCCTTCAAGTCCTTTTGTTAAAATTCCTCTTCCCCCAAGGTCTTTTCTAATCTTGGCTGGCAGAAGAAGCCTTTTCTTTTCATCTAAGTTGTAATGGTACTCTCCAATTAACATTTCCCCAAAAATATATATATTTCCCCAATTTTTTCCACAATTTTACACTTCCTACCATTTTATTTCTTTAAAAATTTAATGTCAAGGATATAATTTTTCTATGATTGAAATTGATGGTTCCCATCTTGAAGGTGGAGGGCAGATTTTAAGAACTGCTTGTTCTTTTTCAGCAATTACAGAAATTCCTTGCAGAATTTTTAATATTCGTAAAAAAAGAAAAAAGCCAGGATTGGCGTGGCAACATCTTTTAGGAATAGAAACTTTAGCAAAACTTTGTAGTGCAAAAGTTGAAGGATTAAATCTTGGCTCAGAGGAAATTAAATTTTTTCCAGGAAAAATTCAATCAAAAGATTTAACAATTGAAATCAAAACCGCAGGAAGCATTACTTTAATCTTGCAAGCCCTTTTACCAGTTTCTTTTTTTGCTAAGAAACCAGTTAATTTTCATTTTAAAGGCGGAGCAACAGATACTTTCTTTTCTCCAACAATTGATTATTTGAGATATGTTTTTTTGAAAATTTTAGAAAAAATGGGACTTTTTTTTGAAATAAAAATTTTAAAAAGAGGTTTTTTCCCAGAAGGAGGGGCTGAAGTTAAAGTAAAGGTTTTTCCCGGAAGACCAAAAAGCATTTCTCTTTTAAAAAAGGGGTCCTTAAAAAGAGTTTTGATAATTTCTGGAGCAACAGAAAACCTAAAAGAAAGAAAAGTAGCAGAAAGGCAAATCTCTGGTGCTAAAAGTGTTCTTAAAAAATTTAAACTCCCTTTAGAAGAAAAAATTGAATACTACTCCTCTACTCTTTCCACTGGTTCTCAAATAAACATTATTTCTGAATATGAAAACACGATTTTAGGTTCAGATAACTTAGGAAAAATAGGAAAATCAGCTGAAAAAGTCGGAAAAGAGGCAGCCGAAAATCTTTTAAAAGAAGAAATTTCAGGAGGAGTTTTAGATAAATATATGGCTGACCAAATCCTTCCTTATCTTGCTTTAAGTGATAGTAAATCTGAAGTTTTAGTTTCTGAAATTACACTTCACGCAAAAACAAATATGTGGGTCATCTCAAAATTTCTAAAAGGATTTTTTAAAATTCAAAATAAAAAAATTATTTGGTATCCTTTATCATAAAAGAAAAAAATAAAACAAAACTTCCTCCTAAAATAAAAATTTGAGCAAAAGTTAAATAACTGATTAAAACTCCTCCTAAAAAACTTCCCAAGCCTACTCCCAAAGGTGCAAAAAGAGTATCAAAAGCACCACTTTCTTCAGGAATTTTTTCAAAAATTTTTGACAAAAGACCTGATCTTCCTGCACCAGCAATTACCCTTCCTGTCCCCTCAAAAAGAGAAAAGGAAAGCAAACTCAAAAAATTTAAAAAAGAAAGATAGAAAAAAAGCCCTAAAAGAAATGAAAAAACACCACAAAGTCTTCCTCCAAAAATTATATTTCTTGAAGGAGTTTTTCTTTCAATTTTTTTAATAAAAAAAAGAAACAAAGGTAAATACAAAAAAGAAGATATAGAGACAAAAATTAATATTTGATTTTGAGAAAACCCTAAATTTTTGAGAAATAATACAAAAAATGGGTGATAAATTCCCCCAATTGTTATAATTAAAAAAGAAAAAATTAAAAATTTAAAAATTTCTTTCTTTTTTATTTTTTCAAAAATTACTTGCCAAGTTTTAATTGCTTTTTTGAAATCCATTTTTTCTTTTTCAAAGCGTTCTTTTTTAAAAAGGAAAAAACTCAAAAAGAAAGTAAAAAGAATGAGAAAAAAACTTACCCAAAATACTCCTTCAAAATTAAATTTCCAAATCAAAAAAGCTCCAAGAGCGGGTGCAAAGCCTTCTGCATAAATGGGTGATGAATAAAACCAAACAAATTCTCTTGTAGGTTTTTTAAAATGTTTTTTCATTAAAATGATTCTTGAAGAACCCCAAAAAAGAGCAGCTGATATTCCCAAAAAGATTTGAAAAAAATAAAAAAGATATTTTTTTTCTAAAAAAATCATTGAAAAAGAATAAATTGCATATCCCAAAATTCCAAAAAGAAGAAAATTTGATGGTTTTGTTTTGTGTGAGAAAAAAGCCACTAATGGCTGAAAAATGGCAATTGGTAGATAAATTAAAAAGAAATTCCAACCCACTTCAGGTAAAGAAAATCCCTTTTTTGCTAAAAACAAAGGATAATATAAAGAAAAAAGTTTATATCCTGTCATTAAAAAGAAAC
>CAZRAI010000003.1:0-7190 GCA_964598115.1 uncultured Candidatus Saccharibacteria bacterium
AATCAAATTTTTGGTTTGAAAAATTAAGGGAAAATGCTGAAGAGCTTCTGCAAGAACTTGAAATTCCATATCAAGTTGTGCTTGTGGCTTCAGAGGAAATGGGATGTGGGAAATATAAAATGTATGATATTGAATGCTTTGTACCTTCTCAAGGAAAGTATAGAGAAACTCACTCAGATTCTAATTTAACTGATTGGCAAGCAAGAAAACTTCAAATTAAATATAAAACAAAAACTGGAAAAACATTTTTTTGCCATACTTTAAACAATACAATGATTGCCTCGCCTAGAATTTTAATTCCTTTGTGGGAAATAAATCAAACAAAAGAAGGTTTTATTAAAGTTCCAAAAGTTTTAAGAGAATTTGTCGGAAAGGAAATAATAAAAAAATAAAAAAGATTAAAAAATTTTTGTTAACAAAATTCAAACGATCGTTTAAATTTTGTTAACAATTTATAGAAGATTTAATTTGGAAAGAATTTTTTCTTTTTTATCCATAGCTTTTACAATAAAAATGTAAAAATATCTGTCAATCTGGAGTTCTTTTAAGTTTTGATAAAAACTCAAAGGTAAAGGCGCTTTGCCAATGTAAACACTTTTTTGGAGATATTGATAATTAAGAATTCTAAGTTCATCCCGAATAAGGTTTCTTAAATGGGCTTTATTTTCAGGAATGTCAAAAATAACCAATCTAATTTTTCCATCCCATTTTTTTAAAGCATCGCTATGTTCTTTTACAAAATCAAGAAGCTCCTTACCAAAGGGAGTTAATTTTATTTTACTTTTTTCTTTTTTTAGAAGACCTTCCTTAATTAATCTTTTCACACAAACCCTTATGTGCTGTTCAAACTCACGAGAAGATTTTTTTGAGCTTTTATATAAAGATCATATGGCCACCAATAAAGATCTCTTAAACCCTTAAAATCCCATCTCATTCTTGCTAAATCTTCTAATGCTTCCCCACCAGCAAAATAAATATTTAAAAGAACACCTCCTGAAAGTTTTAATCCCTTTTTAAAAATTTTTTTCAAAAAAGAAATTTTCTTTTTAATTTTTTGAAGTTTGTTTTTTCTCATCTTGCTCATCTTGGTAACAAAATTTAAACGATCGTTTGAATTCTGTTAGCAAATTTAAAAATTATAAAAAATAATTGTTAATTTTGAAGTTGATTTGGATTAATTTTGGTGTTAACAAAATTGTCCGATCGTTTAAATTTTGTTAACATTTTCGGAAAAATTGTGCCATGGCATAATTTTTTAGAAAAATCATTTTTAGAAAAAATTGTTTTATTTTTGATTTCTTAATTTTATTTTTGATTTCTTAAGAATTTAATCCCTTAAGAAGGGTTTGAGAACATCACATCCTCATCTGCTCGTTTGTAGTCGTGAATTTCTTCTGGCGCAAACCAAAATTCAATTTCATGTTTGGCTTCTTTTTCATTCTCTGAAGCATGCAAAAGATTTCTAACTGCTCTTTTTTCTCGGTTAGCAACCGAGGCATCATCAACTGAAAAATCGCCTCTAATTGTTCCCATTTCTGCCTCTGCTGGCATTGTCGCTCCAGCAAGTTTTCTAACCATTGAAATCGCATGATTTCCTTTAATTATCATTTTAACCATTGGGCCAGATGTTAAATAATCAATCAGCCATTTTCTTACCATTCTTCCAATTTCAACTAGGTCATCTGTTCCAAGTTCTTTTTTGGGATCAAGTCCAAAATCTTTGTAGTTTTTAAAAGTTTTCTCACCGATTCTTCTAAGCCATCCTTCATCTTTCGGATAGTGCCCATCAACTTGTTCAGGTGTTGCCCAAAACATCTCTAAAGCAACAATTTTAAGTCCTCTTTTTTCTATTCGAGAAATAATCTCCCCTATCAGTCCTCTTTTTACTGCATCTGGTTTGATTAAAACAAATGTTTTTTCCTCTTTCATAAATTTTTTTTATTATATTTTTTCCATTTTTAAAAATTTTTCAACAATATTTTTATGGAAAAAGAAAAAATTTTTTTTGAAATTATCAAAGAAATCCAAAAAAGAAAGCCAAAAACAAAAGAAGAGCTCTCAAAAATTAAGCTTTCCTTTTCTAAAAAATATAAAATTCCTTTTTCAAAGGATACCGAGATTTTCTCTTTTTATGAAAAACTAAAAAAAGAGAAAAAAATTGAAGAAGACAAAAACTTAGAAAAAGTTTTAGTTAAAAAGAAAATCCGTTCTCTTTCAGGAATAGTTTCTATTACCTGTCTTACCAAACCCTTCCCCTGTCCTGGAAAATGTATTTTTTGCCCCCAGGCTCAAAATTTTCCCAAAAGTTATCTTCCAGGAGAACCAGCAGCTGAAAGAGCAAAAAGAGTTAGTTATGATCCATTTTTACAAATGAAAGAAAGAATAAAATCCCTTGAGATTCAGGGTCATCCTACAGAGAAAATTGAGCTTATTATTTTGGGTGGTTGTTTTAATTTTTACCCAAAAGAATATCAAGAATGGTTCGTTAAAAGATGCTTTGATGCGGCAAATGAAAAAGGGTCTAAAAATTTAGAGGAAGCAAAAAAAATAAATGAGAGTGCCAAAAAAAGGATTGTTGGAATCTCAATTGAAACTCGTCCTGATTTAATTTCAGAAAAAGAAATTATTTTTTTTCGATATTTAGGGGTAACAAAAGTTGAAATTGGAGTTCAAATTCCTGATGATGAAATTTTAAAACTCAATCAAAGAGGACATACAAAAAAAGAAATCATTTCTACAACAAGACTTTTAAAAGATGCTGGCTTTAAAGTTCAGTATCATTTAATGCCAGGACTTTTTGGATCAACTTTTGAAAATGACATAAAAAAATTTAAAGAAATTTTTGAAAATGAAAATTATCGCCCAGATTGGATAAAGCTTTATCCTTGTGTTGTTTTAGAAAAAACAAAACTTTTCAAATTATGGAAAGAAGGAAAATACAAACCATATGATGACAAAAAATTAATTGAACTTTTAATAGAGATTAAAAAAAACCTTCCTTATTATGTAAGAGTCGCCCGGCTTTTTCGGGATATTCCTGCAAACCAAATTGTTGCTGGATGCAAAATTTCTAATTTAAGAGAGGTAATCAAAAAGGAAATGGAAAAAAGAAAAATAAAATGTAAATGCATCAGATGCAGAGAGGTTAAAGAAAGATACAATCCTGAAGATAAATTTTATCTTTTTCGAGAAGACTACTTTGCGTCAGGAGGAAAGGAAATTTTTTTATCTTATGAAACAAAAAACAGAGAAAAACTTTTTTCATTTTTAAGGTTAAGAGTACCCTCTACTTTTTTTAAAAAAAAGAAACATTTTATTAAAGTCTTGGACGGTGCTGGAATTGTAAGAGAGCTTCACACCTACGGCAAAACTTTGCCTCTTAAAATGAGGAACTCTCTTTCACCTCAACACAAAGGTTTAGGGAAAAAGCTTCTTTTTTTGGCAGAAAAAATTTTAAAAAAAGAGTTCGGACTTAAAAAAATTGCGGTTATCTCAGGTGTAGGAGTAAGAGAATATTACCGAAAACTTGGCTACACTCTTCAAGATGAATATATGATAAAAAAATTATCTTGAAAAAATAACTTTTTTTCTTGGAGACTGAAAAATAATTTCATCAAAATCTCCAAAATCTTCCCCCGCTTCAAAAAGAGTGTAGCCCACAAACTCACTTTGAGGTGAAATTTTCCCTTTTAAAATGGGCTTTGGTAAAAAAAGAGCCGAAGCTTCATTGGGCGGAACTAAAACTTCTTTCCCCTTTTTTAAAGAAAAATAAGGATAAAAATTGAAACTTTTTTTTCGGGAAGTTTTGTTTTTAAGCTTTACTTTAAGCAAAATAAATTTTGTTTGAGGATATTTTTTTATCTTTTTTTCCTTTATCTCCAAAATTTTTAAAAAAAGTCCTTTTTCTACCTCAACCTCATCACCAATTTTTCTTTTCTCAACTAAATCTTTTGAAGAAATTTTTATAATCTTCCATTGATAACCTCTTTTAAAACTACCAATCTTTTTTAGCGAAATCTCAAACTCCACTTCTCCTTGAAGTAAATATTCAAAAAAATAAGCCTCATTTTTTAACTTTTCTTTTAAAAAAACTTCAGCTTTTCTGCCTGAAATTTTTTCCTTTTCAAGTTCAAACTCAGGAAAAACGCTTTTTTTAGAAGGAGAGATTTCTTTCCTAAGTTCTTTATAGTTTTTATCTAAAATTTCCACTTTTTCAAAACGAGGAAAAAGAAGCTTTTCTGCTTTTTTTCGGATTTGATTTTGCTCATAAAAAAGATAATTTTTAGCAACCTCATAAGGAGAAAGTTTAGGACGGTTAAAATAAAAAACTTTTAAAAGAAAAAGGGAAATTAAAAAACAAAAAAAGGTAAAGCCGAGAATTTTTAAGATTTTTTTAATTTTAGGATCAATAATGACATCCATTGAAATCAATCTTGCAGTTTTGAGTGCAAGAAAGAGTGCCTGCACTGTAGCCATAATTTTTACAAGTAATTACATTTCCTTTTTCATCTTTAGGTAAGCTTGTGCCATCACATTCTTCACCAACATCAATAACATTATCACCACACTTTGCACAATCTGGACAAGACTCGGGCTGCGATCCAGGACCATCGATACTTTCATCTGTCTCACATTTTCCATCAAAATCACATTTTTTTGTATTTGCTCCACAACTTTTTGCTAAATTGCAGGCACAATCAGAAGGGCAGTTTTGAGCGGTTTCTCCTTTAGAAGTATCACAAACTCCATTTACATCGCAGGGAAAAACATTACAAACAGCAGTTGTCCAATCTCTAAAAGGTGGATTTGGAGTAAGGAAAAAGAATAAAATTTCAATTCCAAACCAAATTCCCAAAATTATTCCACCTCCAATAAAAAACATTTTTAAAAGATTTCTTGCCAAAACTGGACGGTGAATAATCATCAAAAATCCACTGATTGCCAGAAGAAGAACAAATAAAGAAGGTAAAATCTTCAAAAAAGTAAAATCTGTAATTCTTTTTCCTAAAATCAAAAGATGACAGAAAGTGCATTTTTGAGTCTCATCAATGAAAGTAGTTGGATCATCAGTGTGTCTTCCGCAGGGAACAAGACCCCCGGCTAAAGGAATTGGAGGAGGAGGTTCATATTCAATTTTAAGGTTTTTAAGAGTGTATTTTCCTCGAGCAAAAGTAGCCACCACTTTTAAAGGCACTTCACAGTATTCTCTTCCCCATAAAGGACCACTTGTTTTTTTACAACCAGGACAGTTGCAATCTTGAAGTGCTTGATACAAAGGACACTCAAAATGGAAAGTTTGAACTGTTCCTCCGGTTCCGGGGTAAACAATAAAACCAATACCCAAACTTAAAGAGGGAGTTCTGAAACCTGTCATGTCAGTATAGTTATAAGGAGAGTTACCTATATTAATTGTCTTTTTTGTCCAGGTACCCTTTTCAACTCTTATTAAATAACCGCTTCTTGAAACTAACCATCCATAATACTTGCCATTATTAATTGAAATCGCTACTCCTCGAGGGCCTCCTGAAGGAGCAATAGAACCAAGAGATTTAATCACATTTCCATTTTGATCAAAAACCCATAATTTATTTTGACCTTCACTCACTACCCAAATATCATTATCTCCATCTACTGCAATCCCATGAGTAGGAGCGTTTGGCAATCCTGAAGGAGTAATATCTTTTCCTGGATTAGAATCCATTGAGTTAGCAAATTGAGAAGCAATTGAACTTCCAGAATTGTATCTCCCTACCCAAACATCACCTTCATTGTCCACAATAATTCCATAAGTTTCTTTCCCTGAAACCATTTGAGAACAAGAAATACTTCCTCCAGTAAATTTACATCTACATACTTTTTTCCCGCCTCCTCCAGATGACCAAACATATCCAAAAGGATCTCCTATAAGACCATAGGCTGGGCAGTTTGTATTTGCACACACGGAACCCCCTCCTCCGGCAGGAAAAACACATATTTTAGATGTACCAGAAGTATTGCAATCTCCTGCCCAAACATTTCCCATTGCATCAAAAGTAATTCCTCGCAGACTTGTAAATCCTAAACCTGTATAGGTTTTTTTACACTCATAACATTGATCACCACTACATCCATCTTTTCTTACAATCTGAATAATCTTATCGCAACCTCTTGTTGCAACCCATATTTCTCTATCTCCCATTACTGTAATTCGAGAAGGACCCGCTTTAGAACAGTCAAAATCACAATCTGGGTCATCTTCTCTTTTTGTCCAGGTAGCACTACTTATATTTGTACTAGTGCAATTTCCTGTGCAATCCCAAATTTCTCCATCTTTAAACCAAGAAATAAAACTTCCATCCTCGGTTTTTATTTGAACTACTCCATCATCACTAGTTCCACTGGATGCACCCCCTAAAGGAACCCAAGCATAGGGTGTCCTTTTTTCTAAAAGTTCAGGGGAGGCTTCTGCTTGAACTTCAGCGTTACAAATTTTACTTTTCATTGGCAAAACAATTTTTGCTTCTTCAGAAACTCCTGTTGAAAGATCAATTTCTAATTCTTTTACTCCTCCTTCAAAAGTAGTTAAAGTATAAGTGCAGTTTTGACAATCTGGGTCAGGAGGAGTGCACCCTTTTTTGCATCCATCATCAGCTAAGCAGCTGCATCCTCCACAATCAGGGCAAGCAGGAACTGAAAATTCACTGATAATTTTATCCATAATTGAATGTGTTTCGCATACATTATTACAATTACAAGCGGGGTTTGTTCCTCCACAATAATCTGCACAACTTGCCGAACCTTCTAAAGGATTACAAGTGGAAGGATCTTCGCAACAACTTCCATCACAATCACAACCACATTCAAGTCCTGGAACTCCATAAACCCCAGTAATCCCTAAACATTCAGCATGATCACAAGGGTTTAAACCATGAGTGCTCAAATAAGTTGCGTCAACGCAGCAGTCTTGAGGACAATTCGAAATATCCTCTCCGGGATCACAATCGCCATCAGAATTACAAGGTATTGGTGCAACGACAACTGAGCCTTGATTAGAACAGGTATCGTCATCTCCCTCACATCCCATTACTATATCATCTTTTCCATCTCCATCAAAATCGCCAGTGGCAACAGAAATACCACAAAGATCTCCACTTTGAGGTGAAGGATGATAAAGAACAGTTCCTGTGCTAAAACCAGTAGCAGTTTTTTCA
>CAZRAI010000003.1:7290-23628 GCA_964598115.1 uncultured Candidatus Saccharibacteria bacterium
TGATAAAGAACAGTTCCTGTGCTAAAACCAGTAGCAGTTTTTTCAAAAACAACAATTGAGCCTTGATCAGAATGTGTATCATCATCTAAATAACACCCCATCACTATATCATCCTTTCCATCACCATTGAAATCTCCTGTAGCTACAGAGGAACCACAATAATCACTATTAGTAGGTGAAGGATGTTTAAGGGTTACCCAATAAGTAAAACTTCCTCCGTTGTTTTTAAAAACAACAACTGAACCTTGGGTGCTGTCATCTCTCTCGCATCCCATCACTATATCATCATCTCCATCGCCATCAAAATCGCCAGTGGCTCCAGAGGAACCACAATAATCACCATCAGCAGGCGACGGATGATAAAGCACTTGTGTTGAAAGGGCTTTTAGAATTTTTAAAAAAGAAAGTCCAAAAAGGAAAACGAAAATTAAAACTAAAACCCCTTTTAAAAAGAATTTCCTTTTAAACATAAAAAAAATTATAATTTTTTTCTTATGAAAAAGAAAGAAAAAATCACTCTTTTTTTGATTTTTTTTCTCTCTTTTCTTTTGCATTTTTTTTATTTCCATCACCCACAGGAGGTTGTTTTTGATGAAGTTCATAATGGAAAATATATTTTTTCTTATCTTAAAGGAGAACATTTTTTTGATTTGCATCCTCCTTTGGCAAAAATTTCAATTGCTCTTTTAGCAAAAATTTTTAAAATCTCTCCTAATTTTGATTTTGAAAAAATCGGCGAAAAATATCCTTCAAACTTTTATTTGATTTTAAGATTTTTGCCGAATTTTTTAGGAACTCTTTTCCCATTGGTGATTTATCTTTTAGCCAAAGAGCTTTTTCATTCTCAAAAAATTAGTCTTTTTTGTGCTTTTTTTTGTATTTTTGAAAACTCGCTTTTGTGCCAATCAAGATTTATCTTAACAGACATCTTTTTGTTATTTTTTGGCTTTTTGGGACTTTATTTTTATTTTTTATGGAAAAGAAAAAAAAGGAAACTTTATCTTTGGCTTTGTGGTGCATCTTTAGCTTTTTCTTTTTCTGTAAAATGGACAGGACTTCTTTTTTTAGGGCTTTGTTTATTTTTGGAAATTAAAAATTTGAAAAAAAATTTAACTTCTATTTTTGGTGGACTTTTAATTCTGCTATTTTTTTTATATTTTTTAATCTTCAGTTTGCACTTTTTTTTGCTCAAAAATCCTGGACCAGGAGATGCTTTTTTCCAAAATTTTTGGCAAAAAGACCTTTTTCAAAGATTTTTTGAAACAAACTATAAAATGTTTTGGTACCACCAGCATTTAGAAGCAACTCATCCCTTTTCTTCAAAATGGTATGAATGGTTTTTTATGAGAAAACCAATTTTTTATTGGGCAAAAGATAACCAAAAAATTTATTTTTTGGGAAATCCTTTTTTGTGGTTAGGAGTTCTTTTTTCAATTTTTTTTACGGGTTTTGAAATCTTTAAAAAAATTCTCAAAAAAGAAGGTTTTAAAAAAGAAAAAGTTTTGATTTTTTGTGGATATTTTTTAAATCTTCTGCCTTTTTTTCTAATAAAAAGAGTTGTTTTTTTATATCATTATTTGCCATCTTTAGTTTTTGGAATTCTTGCTTTAGGATATCTTTTAAAAAAATTTTCCAAAAAATCTCAGTTAATTATTTTAATTCTGGTTGTTTTTTTCTTTTTTTTATATGCTCCTTTAACTTATGGATTTAAAATTTCTGATAATTATTTTCGTTTAATTTTTTTTAAATTTTGGCAATGATTGGGGAAATTTTGTGCATAATTTTATCTTTTTTGTTTTTTCTTTTTGGAATTTTAACTTTAAGTTTTTTTGATCCACAAAATAAACTTAATTTTTGGGAAAAATTTTTTTCTGGATGGTTCTTGGGAGAAATTTTAGGAGGGTATCTCGTGCTTTTTTTGTCTCTTTTTTTAAAAAATCTTTTTTGGGGAACAATTTCAGGAGCTTTTTTAATTTCAATTTTAATTTTTTTGAAAAGAAAAAAGATTTTTTCTTTTTTGAAAAAAGTTCCTTTGAATTTTTCTTTCTTTTTCAAAAAAAATAAAAAAAATCCTTGTTTTTTGGTTTTGTTTTTAATAATTTTCCTTTTTTATTTTTTTTCTCTTTTTTCTCTCCTGCAAAAAGACAGAAATGGAAATTTAACTTCTCATTTTCATGGCTGGGGAGACACTGCTTGGCATTTAACTTTAATGAATGTCTTTTCTGAAAGAGAAAATTTTTCTTTAGAAAATCCTATCTTAAAAGATGATTATTTAAAGTATCATTTTTTTCCAGATTTTCTTTCAAGTATTTCTAAAAAACTTGGGGCAAGTTCTCTTTTTTCTTTTCATTTTTTCCAAATCCAAATTTCTTTTTTAGCGCTTATTTTGCTTTTTTTATTTTTGAGAAAATTTTTATCAAAAAAATTTGCTTTTTTGGCTTTATTCTTTTTACTTTTTGGAGCAAATCTTGGAGGAGTGGAATTTTTGTATCAGTTAATCAAAAACCCACAAGTTTTTGAAAATTCTCTTTTTGAGTGGAGTTGTATTTTAAAAAATGTTTGCTTTTTCTCGGAAGAAACGAAAATCATCAAAGATCATCTTTTCTGGCGCACTCCTCTTTTAAATGAATTTTGCTGGACTCGTTCAACTCCTTTTGGAGTAGGTTTTTTTGTTTTATTTTTGATTCTTTATTTAAATTATTTTTCAAAAAAAGAACTTTTGAGACTTTCTTTTCTTTTTCCTTTAGGGTTCTTTTTGCATCTTCATGGAATTTTAATTTTAAGTTTGGCACTACTTTCGTTTTTCTTTTTTGAAAAAAACAAAAAAATATATTTTAAATTTTTAATCTTCTCTTTCATTTTATCTTTTCCTTTTTTAATTTATTTTTCAAATATCCATTACCAAAATTTTCAAAAAGTTCATTTTCTTTATATCAAGCCCCCAGAAATTAATCCTTTATCTTTTTTCCTTTTAAATTTTGGATTTATTTTCATTTTCTGGTTTTTTGGAGGACTGTTTTTTTGGAAAAAAAATCCTTTTTTAAAATTTTTTTCTCTTTCTTTGGTTCTTTTCTTATTTCCAAATATTTACCAAACTCAACCTTGGATTTGGGACAACCACAAACTCTTTTTTTATTGGTGGATTTTTGGAGTCCTTCTTGGAACTCTTTTTTTAGAGAAACTCTTTAAAGGAAAGTTAAAATATATTTTTTTGGGAATTATCTTTTTTTCTTTGATTCCTGGAGTAGCAGATGTAAGTGGAAGAGTTTTATTTTTCAAAGATCATCTCTATGGCTATGAAAGCCAAAATCCTGTCAAAAAAGAAATTGGAGATTTTATTAAAAAAAATTTACCTAAAGATGCTTACATTTTGGGTGCTCCTTCGGCTTCAAGTATCATTACAACTTATGCTAAAAGGGGCCTTTATTTGGGATATCGTGGTTGGCTTTGGTCCTGGGGACTTGATTTTTCAGAAAAAGAAAAAAATGCAAGAGAAATTTTAGAAGGAAATATAAAAACTGCCTGCAAAGAAAAAGTAAAATATATTTTACTTGAACCTTCTTTGGAAAAAGAATTTGGAGTCAAAATTAAAAAAGAAAAAATTTTAAAAAAATCAAAAATTCTTTTTCAAAAAAATTCTTTTTATCTTTTAGAGATAATTTGCCCTTAATCCTCCTCAATCTCAATTCCCATTGATTTTGCAGTTCCTTCAACAATTTTTACTGCTTTTTCTAAATCATCGGTATTCAAGTCCTTAAGTTTTTTTTTGGCAACTTCAATTAGTTGAGATTTTTTAATCTTTCCAACAATTTTTGATTTTGGTTTGCCAGAACCTTTTTCTATTCCAGTTAGTTTTTTAAGCAAAGAAGAAACAGCAGGTGTTTTTATCTCAAAATCAAAACTTCGATCTTCATAAACTTTAATCACAACTGGCAAAACATCACCCATTTGATTTTTTGTTTTCTCATTAAATTTTTGACAAAAAGCCTGAATATTAATTCCATGCTGACCCAAAGTAGGACCGATAGGAGGAGCAGGAGTTGCTTTGCCTGCAGGAACTTGAATTTTTATGATTGATTTCACTTTTTTCATATTCTTTTAATTGCTGAAGCATCAATTTCAATCGGCGTTTCTCTTCCAAAAAGTTCTACTAAAACTTTTACTTTTCCTCGCTCTTCATCAATCTCAGATACTTTTCCTTCCATATCTTTAAAAGAACCAGAAAGAATTTTTACTCTCTCCCCTCTTCTGAGTTTTATTTTAAATTCGGGTTCTTTAAATTCCATCGTTTCTTTTAATCTTTTTACTTCTTCATCAGAAAGAGGAATTGGAGTTATTCCTGAACCAATAAAACCTGTCACTCGAGGAGTGTTTCTAACAACATACCAAGAATCATCAGTGACAATCATCTCAACCAAAATATAACCTGGATAAATTTTTTCCTCAATGATTTCTTTTTTCCCCCCTTTGAGAATTTTTATTTTCTTTTCTTTAGGCACCAAAACATTAAAAATTTTATCTTCCATTGAGAAAGCCTCAATTCTTTGCTTTAAATTCTGAGCTACAATTTCCTCATAACCAGCATAGGTATGGATCGCATACCATTTTCTTTCTTGGGGAAGATTTTGCTTTGGCATATTTTTACTCAATAATTTTTCTCACAATGAAGGTTAAGCCCGCATCAAAAAGGCCCAAAATTAAAGCAACAATCAAAGAGAATGATATCACAATTAAGGTTTTTTGCCAAGTTTCTTTTTTTGAGGGCCAAGAAACTTTTTTAAGTTCTTCTTTTGCTTCCTTCAAAAAATTGATCGCTTTTTTTAAAAAATTCATTGCTTAATTTTAGAAAAAAATTAAACTTTTTCAAGAAATCTCTTGCAAGGTTTTTTAGAAAAGTTAAAATAAAATTTTTTATGCCAATCAAAATTTCAGCAAAAAAAAGCCTTAAACGCTCGCTTAAAAAAAGAGAGCATAATCTTTTTCATAAAAGGCGGATTAAACATTTACGAAAAAAAATAGAAAAATTAACTAAAGAAAAAAAATTTGAGGAAGTAAAAAAGCTTCTTCCGCAGTACTACAAGTTTTTAGATAAAGCGGCAAAGGAAGGAGTAATCAAAAAAAATGAAGCCAGCAGAAGAAAATCAAGAATAACAAAAAAAATTAACTCTCTTAGATGATATATTTTATTTTTGGGGAAGAAGAATTTTTAAAAAAAGAAAAACTTAAAGAACTTACAAAAAAATTTAAAAACTTTTTTGTAAAAAAAATTGAAGATGAAAAAAACTTTAAAGAAGAAATAGAATCTTCCTCTCTTTTTGGGAAAAAATTTTTAGTCCTTTATGATTTTCTTTCATTGAAAAAAGACACTCAAAAGGAAATTAAAGAAATTTTAGAAAAAAAAGAAATTTTAGAAAAAAAAGAAATTGTTTTGGTATTTTTTCAACAAAAAGAAATTAAAAAACAGTCCCCTCTTTATGAATTTTTAAAAAAGAAAAAAGCAGTTAAAAAATTTTATTTTAAAAAATTAAGTTTTTTTGAAACAGAAAAGTTTGTTTTAAATGAAATAAAAAAATTAAATGGGAAAATTCAAAAAGAAGCGGCGAGTTTGCTTACTTTTTTAGGACAAGGAGATTTGTATTTTTTGAAAAATGAAATTGAAAAACTGGTTTTTTTCAAGAAAGGAAAAACAATCACAAAAAAAGATGTTTTTTATTATACACCAAATTTTCATCAAACAGATATTTTTTTATTTTTAGAAGAGTATTTCAAAAAAGGGAAAAAACCTTATCTTCTTTGGCAAATTTTAAAAAGAAAAGAAAATCCAGGAAAGTTTTTTTCGATTATTGTCTGGCAGTTTAGAAATTTAATAAAAATTAAGAGTCTTTATGAGAAAAAAATTCCTTTAAAAGAAATTACTAAAAAACTAAAACTTCATCCCTTTTTGGTAAGAAAGTTTTTATTTCTCTCTCAAAACTTCTCTGAAAAAAATTTAAATCAAATTTACCTTTTTTTATTAAACTTAGACCTAAAAATAAAAAGGGGCGAACTTGACCCCTTTTTAGCTTTAAAAAAATTTCTTTTATCCTTGAGTGTTTTATAGTTTTAATTCTTCAATTTCTCCTCCTTTTTCTTCTTTCTTTCCTCCTACTTCTACAATCTTTAAATTCACTCTTGCATGATGCTTAAGCCCAATTACTTTTATTAAAGTCCTAATTGCTCTAATGACTGCCCCTTGCCTTCCAATGATAATTCCTACATCTTCTGGATGAAGTCTTATCGTTAAAAGAACTCCCATTTCATCTACTTTTTTTTCTATTTTTACCTCTTCTGGATGATTTACAAGACCCTTAAGTAAAGTTTCTAAATATTCTTGGTAAGGAGCTTTCTCTTTTTCTACCATTTTTCTTTTTTTCTTTTTAAACCGACCTTTCCTTTTTTTCGCTCTTTTTGCAAAATTAATCTTTCAAAAACTTCTTTTTAATATTAAATTTAAAAATCAAATCTGTCAAGGTTTTAATCTTTAATTTGACTTTTTTTATTTTTTTAAATATATTTTGGTTTATGAAATTTCTTTACGAGTTTTCCTTTCTTTTGCCCGAACTTCCAGAAAAAGAAAAAGAAGAATTTTTAGAAAATATAAAAAAGAAAATAAAAGAAATTAATGGGAAAATTGAAGATGAGTTTAAACAAAAGCAAAATTTTGCTTATCCAGTAAAAAAGATAGAAAAAGGAATTTTTGGATTTATTTCTTTTTTTACAGATAAAAAAAAGATTAAAAAATTTGAAGAATCTCTAAAATATGAAAAGAATCTTTTGAGATATCTGATTGAAAGAAAAAAAACAAAAGAAGTTGAAAAAGTTGAAAAGAAACCTGAAAAATCCAAAAAGGTTAAGTTTGAAAAATTAGAAGAAAAACTTGAAGAAATTGTGGGGACAAAAAAAGAAAAAAAATAAATTATGTATTTAAACAAAGTTTTACTCATTGGAAGAGCCACTCAAGATCCTGAAATTAGAGTTCTACCTGATGGCAGAAAGGTGGCTGTTTTTTCGTTGGCAACAAATAGAGTTTTTTTTACCAAAGAGGGGCAAAAAAAAGAAGAAACCGAGTTTCATAATATTGTTGCTTTTGGAAAATGGGCTGAAATTTGCCAAAATTATTTAAAAAAAGGAAATCTTCTTTTTGTTGAAGGAAGACTGCAAACAAGATCCTGGGAAGGACAAAATGGTCAAAAAAAACAAAGGACTGAAATTGTTGTTGAAAGATTAAATTTAGGACCAAAAGAAAAAAAAGAAACTCAAAAAGAAATCTCTGAAACAAAAGAAGTGAAAAAAGAAGAAATTAAAAAAGAAATTCCTGTGATTGAAGAAGATGAAATCAACCTTGATGATCTCCCTTTATAAAATAAAATAATTTTTTATGCCTTGTTATTTTTGCCAAAGAAATATTAAAGAAATAGACTGGAAAAATGTAAGAGTTCTTTCGCGATTTTTGTCAGCCGGAGGAAAAATTAAACCTAAAAGAAAAACAGGACTTTGTGCAAAGCATCAGCGCCAACTTAAAAGAGCAGTCAAAAAAGCAAGAATTATGGCTCTTTTGCCTTTTGTAAAAGATTAGATTGGGAAACTCCATAAAGAGAATAAAAAAGAAAAGCCAAAAATCCTAACCAACCAGTGAAAGGAATTTTGAAAAGAGAAATTATAGATAAAAACCAAAATAATAAAGGCAAACTAAAAGAAAAAATCGAAAGATTGTAGGTTTGAGAAAAAGTTAAATTTTTGTTGGAAAGTTTGGCAACAAAAAAAGGAATTAAAGAAAGAATCAAAACTTTAATGAGAGTATAAAGATAATAAAAAAGTAAAAAGAAAGGGAAACCAAAGATTAATAATTGATAAAAAAGTTTCTTCAAAACAAAAAATATTTCTTCCAAGGAAATTTCAGTCTTTTTAATTCCTTTTGAGGAAATTTCTTTTATTAACAACGCTTCCTTTTGAGAATCAAACTTAATTTCCATTTCCATCCCTTTCATTGTTTCACTCAAAGGATAAACTTTAATTTCATCCTTTTCTTTAACAATCACTTTATCTTTGAGAAAAAAAACTCCTGTTGGATAAATTTTATATCTCCCCTTTTCCACATCGTTATAAGAGGCTTTTGTATCTATGACAAAAACGAACTTTTCTTCCTTAATTTGAATTATTTTCTCAAAAGGATCTTTTGAAGAAGAAATTTCACCATTTTTTATTCTAATTTCTGGAAAATCTTCAAGTTCTCTTATTATTCTTTCTTTTATCTCAGGGTAAGTTTTTCCAAAAAAAGAAGAAAAATAAAAATATAAAGCTAAAAAAACAATAATTGAAAAAATCAAAATTAAAACTAAAAGATACAAAAAACCTTGGGATAAAGGTAAATTTAGACTTTCTTTAATTTTTTGAAAATTAAATCCTATCTTTAATTTCTCCAAAAAACCTACTCTTTGCATATCCTCTCTCCTATAAATTCTGCCATCTCAGCTAATCTTTTAGCATAAGCCCATTCATTATCATAAAAAGCAACTACTTTTACCAAGTTTTCAATGACATTTGTTAAATTAGCATCCACAATTGCAGAAAAAAGATTCCCTCTATAATCACAAGAGACCAAAGGAGCGTCTTCAACTCCTAAAATATTTTTCAAAGATTCATTTTGAGAAGCCTTTTTAAAAATATAGTTTACTTCTTCTTTTTGAGTTTCTTTTTCAACAACACAAACGAAATCAAGTACAGAAACAGTTGGAGTTGGCACTCGAAAGGCAATTCCATCAAGTTTTCCTTTAAGATGAGGCAAAACTTTTCCAATGGCTTTGGCAGCGCCAGTCGTTGTTGGAATAATAGAGAGGGCAGCTGCTCTTGCCCTTCTTAAATCTTTGTGGGGTAAATCTAAAATCTTTTGATCATTAGTGTAAGAATGAATTGTTGACATAAAACCTTTTATAATTTTGAAATTCTCATCTAAAACTTTACAAATCGGAGCCAGACAATTTGTGGTGCAAGAGCCCATATCAATAATGTCGTATTTTTCTGGATCAAAATCATTTGCATTCACGCCCAATATAAAAGAGGGAATTCTGTCGTCTTTTGCTGGGGCTGAGATAATTACCTTTTTTGCTCCTGCTTCTAAATGTTTTTTTGCTCCTTCGTAAAACCTAAAAACACCGGTGCATTCAAGAACAACATCTACCTCTAATTTTCTCCAAGGAAGTTTTGCAGGATCTTTTTCACAAAAAACAGGAAATTTCTTTCCTTCTACAATTAATAAATCTTTTTCTGCTTTTACATTTTTTTTGTAAATTCCATATAAAGAATCATATTTTAAAAGATGAGATAAAGTTTTAGGATCACCTAAATCATTAATCGCAACTACTTTTATTTTTTCTTGGTGGTGCCCTAAAAGATGCTTAAATGTATGCCTTCCAATTCTTCCAAAGCCATTAATGGCAACTTTAATCATAAATTTAAAATTTTTTTTATTTTTTCTTTCTGGAAACCTAAAATTTTTTGACCTTTAATTTCTAAATAAGGGACCAAAACTTTTCCAAACTTTTGATAAAGATATTCTTTTATTTTTTTATCTCTCACGTCAAATTCTTCAAAATCTATTTTATGAACTAAAAGAAAATCCTTCAAGGATTGACAATAAGGACAGATTGGATGGGAAAAAAATTTAATCTTTTCCATAAAATCGTATTTTGCAGTTTGTAATTTCCTCAAGATCTTTTAAACTCAAAATGCCTGCAATTAAATAATCACCTTTATCATTTTTTTCAAAACAAAAAGTTTCACATTTTGCGGTTGGAGAAAGTTGAGTGCATTTTTTGCAAGAAATAACATTCTCTTCCAAAAGGGACTTTTTGGGAAAAAACCAAGTTGGAACTTTATATATTCCTCTTTTAAAACAAAAATTTTTTTCACAAAAAACCACCGGGAAATTTTCGAAATCTTTTAATATTTCAAGTTGTTTTTCAGAAAAATGGTCTCCTTTTTTAAGATAAAGTGTAATCCCTTTATTTTTTAAGCAGGACACAAAACTTTTTTTCTCTTTGGCTAAACTAAATTTAATGAAAAAATAAGCTCCGCCAAAAAAAGCCCCGAAAAGAAAAAAAGAAAACAAAAGAAAAAACAGTTCTTTTCTCATAAAACTCTTATTATCTCAGGTATTTTTTCAATTAAATCAGAGGCTAAAAGTCCAACACCTTTTTTTTGAGCAACTTTCTCTCCTGCTTTTCCATTCAAAAAAGCGGCTCCTGCTCCTGCTAAGAGAGGCGGAACTTTTTGAGCCAAAAAAGAGGCGCAAATTCCAGCTAAAACATCTCCTGTGCCTCCAACTGTCATTTCCGGACAACCTGTTTTGTTAAGAATAATCTCTTTGCCATTTGTAATAATATCTACTTCTCCTTTTAAAAGAATAGTAGTTTTAAAATCTCGAGCAAAATTTTTTGTTTCTTCAATTTTTTTCTCTAAAGGAAAATTTTTTAAATTCTTTCCAGAGACCACAAAAAACTCAAAAAGATGAGGGGTTAAAATAAAATCTTTTTCTTTAATAATTTCTTTTTTTTGTTCAATTGCATATAAAGCATCTGCATCTACTACTGCAGGAATATCAATTTTTTTAAGAATTTCTCTGACCGCCAAAAGGGTTTTTTCGTCTCGTCCCAGACCTCCTCCAATAAGTAAAGAAACTTTTCTTTGAGACACTCTTTTGGCACTTTCAATCAAACTTAAAATAGTCGGAACTTCATTTAAAGAAATATCATCACAGCTCAACGGGTAAGCGATCAAATCAGGTGAAAATCCAGCAATAATATCAGCCGATCTTTTTGGAGCAACTACCAAGCTTAAATCCGCTCCTGCTCGCAAAGCTGCAAGTGCCCCAAAAGCAGGAGAGCCAGTATACAAAGAAGAACCTCCGACAACAATGACATAACCAAAATCATACTTATGAGCAGATTTTTCTCTTTTTTTGAAAATTTTTCTTAAATCCTTTTTTCTAAAAAATCTTTTTTTCATTTTCTATCTTTTGACACACTTCTTTAAAATCGCAATATTCGCACTGCCAAGGTTCTAAATCTTTGGGCTTTGGAGGTAAAATATCATTTTCTATGTGGTATTTTAAAGTTTTAAAATCTTCTAAAATTTTCTCACAAAGTTTTTTATCATATTTTTCCTCAAACTCCATTAATTCTTGAGTGTTTTTGTTTTCATAAATTAAAATTCCTTTTTCAATTTCAAAAAAATGTAAATAAAGTTGGATTTGGTAGCGATGAGCTTTTTTGGGAATTTCAGGATTTGAGTATTTAGGAGAAGCAATACTTTTTATTTCCACCACATATAGTTTATTCTCAACAGAAACAATGGCATCTGCTCTTCCTTTAACAATAGAATTTGGAGGAATGGATATCTCTGCTGCGACTACCCTAATGTCAGGACTTTCAAAAAGGGAACGCATCAGTCCCTGATGAATCATTTCTCCTCTATCTAAAATTCTCAAAAGCTTGGGCTCTTTTTCTTTTCGAGGAAATCCCTTCATTGAAAAAAATATTGCCCGAGGACACCTTCCTGCATCAGTGACATAGAAACTGTGTTGATCTTTCTCTTCTCTTTTTTTTTGATAATATTTATCAATGAGTTCTATCAGCATAAATCAAAATTATACTTTTTTAGTTAAAAAATATCAAAAAAAAGCAAAAAAGAAAGCATTTTTTTCTCTTTTTTTGAAAGTAAGCATTTTATCTTTTTTCCTCCTTTTTTTGCTTTTTCCCCAAAAATGGTACTTTTGGGGTAAAGGTTTTTTGGAAAAAAAAGAAAAAAAAGAAATTGCTTTTTTAATTGTTGGAATTCCAGGAGAGCCCTGGCCCTCACCTTATCTTACTGACTCAATTGAAATAATTTTTTTAAAAAATGGAAAAATTTGCGGAATGGGAGTTCCAAGAGATTTTTTAATAAAAAAGCCTTTTTTAGGAAAAATTAATGCTTTGTATCAAAAAGAAGGAATTGAACTTTTAAAAAAAACCTTAGAGGAGATTTTTCAAATAAAAATTGATTATTATTTGGTTTTGGATCTTAAAACACTTAAAGAAATAACAGATATTTTAGGGGGAGTAGAGATTAGCGTTGAAAAAGATCTTGTTGATCCAAGATTTCCTACAAAAAATCGTGGCTATGAAAAATTTGTTTTAAAAAAAGGAAAATATTTAATGAAAGGAGATTTACTTCTTAAATATATCCGCACTCGTCATCCTGATAGTGATTTCGGAAGAATTGAGCGCCAACAAAAAACTGCTTTAGCGCTTTTTAAAAAAGCAAAAAAATTAAATTTGTTTTCAGATTTCAAAAAAATTGTTTCTTTGTATTTAAAACTCAAAGGGAAAACAAACTTTTCTTTAAAAGATTATTTTTTAGTGAAAAAAGAAATTGAAAAACTAAAAGAAAATAAAATAAAGTTTTTCTTATTAGATGAAAAATATCTTCTGCCACAAAAAATGAAAATTCAAGGAAATTATCTTTGGGTCCTTATTCCAAAAAAGAATTTCAAAAATATTAAAAATGAAATTGAAAATTTTTGTAATTAATCATGGCAGTTACTTAAATTAATTTTGCAATCAGAAGTACAAGAAAGAGTACCTCCACTATAACCATAACTTTCACAGGAAACCGGATTTCCAAATTTATCTTGAGGAAAACTTGCGCCATCACATTCTTCGCCAATATCTATAACTCCATTTCCACAAACAGCACAGTCTGGACAGGATTGAGGATCACCTCCAGAAATCTGCTCATCTGGCTGGCAGTTCCCATCAAAGTTGCATTTTTTTTCAGTTCCAGAACAAGTTCCTGCTAAATCGCAGGCACAATCAGAAGGACAGTTTTGAGCAGTCTCTCCATTGTTTGTTTCGCAATGACCATTAACTATACAAGGAG
This sequence comes from uncultured Candidatus Saccharibacteria bacterium, assembly GCA_964598115.1. Taxonomy (GTDB): domain Bacteria; phylum Patescibacteriota; class Minisyncoccia; order Minisyncoccales; genus CAZRAI01. The sequence continues at coordinate 20,245 of CAZRAI010000003.1, forward strand.
CAACATCACAAAGAGCATGATTCCAAGAAGTAAAAGAAGTGTTTGGGGTAAGATAAGCAAAAAAAAGATCCATCACTAACCAAGAAACAGTCGCAATTATTGCTCCAACAATTGAAATCTTAAAAAACGCTTTTCCTGTTTCTATTTTGTTTGTTGCAATTAAAACTCCTGCAATAATTAAAAAAAGAACCACAAAACTAATAAAAATTTTAAAAAGAAAATCTGCAATTCTTTTTCCTAAAATAAAAAGATGACAGAAAGTACATTTTTGGGTTTCATCAATGAAAGTTGTGGGATCATCAGTATGTCTTCCACAGGGGACAAGACCGCCAACTAAAGGAGTGGGAGTAGGAGTGGGAGTAGGGCTGGGAGTAGGAGTGGGAGTGGGAGTGGGAGTAGGAGTGGGAGTGGGAGAAGGAGTGGGAGTGGTTTCATTTGCTAAGATTACACTTGGTTCAGGCGAAGTAGTTTTGCGGATATATATATAATCTGTGTAACCCCTCTCTCCACAATCACACAGTGCACAAATCCAGCCACTTACTGAAAGATGTATTATAATGTGTGCACTAGACCCTAACGATATGTTCGTCTTTTCTTTTTTTACCCATCCTTCATTTTCCTTAAATTCTAAAGAATAGGAACTTATCTCATAAGTTAAACTTCCAGGTATACCTCCGGGACTGCCTCCTTTTCCATATACTCCCAATACATATTTTCCAGAAGAGATAGTAGTCTTTGAACGCCACTTATAGGTACACGTTCCATTGTATCTACGGCCATATAAGGAAAATGCATAATCTTGGGCATCTCCTGAGACTATCTCTGCTCCTTTATCGCAGCAATTATTAGTATAAACTTCTTCCCATTCATCACTATAAATTTGATCCTCAAAATCGTCAAAAAACACAAAGGTGGTATTTCCATTACTTGCAGAAAAAGCAGTAGAATTGCCATAATACAAATAAATTGTTTTATTTGAACTTGCAGGAATTAAAGGAACTTTGACCCAGATTTTGGTGGAAGCGGTATTACAACCAGATTCTATCCAATAGCTTATCAAAGTGGTTCCATCTGAATCAGCAAAACGAATATCCCTACAATCTGATTGCATCTTTCCTGCTGAGATTAAAGATTGAGTATCCAAAGTGACTAAAACTTGGTAGTCAGTTAAATTATTAGAATTAGCAGTGTTATCAATAGTAATTGGTTTGCGATAGGCCCAACCTGAAAGCCATCCTTGAGCTTTAACTTGAGAATGACTGAAAAATAAAAAATTAAAAAGGAAAAGAACAAAAACAAAAGAAATGGAGTTTTTTGGTTTTAAAAGTTTCTTAAAGTTCATTCTTTTATCAATTTTAATAAAAGTTTTATTCTACTTTGGCTTTAATTCTTCTTTTTCCTCTTCCAATTCCTTCTTCTTTTATAATTTTAAAACTTTTTATTTCTCCTGTCTCTTTTACATGAGGACCCTTGCAGACCTCTTTTGAAAAAACCTCCCCTGTTTTTTCATTATAAATCTCATAAACAAAAACCTCATCAGGATATCTTTCTTTATAAAAAGCCAAAGCCCCTTCTTTAATCGCTTCTTCAAGTGGTATTTTTTTGCATCTTACTTTTAAATTTTCTTTTATCTTTTGTAAAACAAGTTCTTCTACTTTTTTAACCTCCTCTGGCGTCAACTTCCTCTCAAAACTAAAATCAAAAGAAAGTTCTCCTTTCTTTAAACGAGATCCCTCTTGTCTTACTTTATTACCTAAAACTTTTCTTAAACTTGCTTGCAAAAGGTGAGTTGCGGTATGAGATTTTTTAATATCTTCTTCAAATACCATCTCAAAAATTTTCTCTTTTCCTTTTTTTGAAATTTCTTTATGTTTTTGTTTTTCTTTTTCAAATTGTTTTTCATCCACTCTAAATCCTTTTTCTTTTGCAATCTCTTTTATCTCATCAAAGGGCATTCCATAACTTTCATAAAAAAAGAAGGCTTCTTTTCCAGAAATGATTTTTTCTTTTTTCTTTTTCAAAATTTTCTCAAACTCTTTCATTGCTAAAGAGATTGTTTTGAGATACTTTTCTTTTTCTTCTTTAACTATTTCCTTAATCAAATTTTCTTTTTTTCTAAGATAAGGGAACTCTTTCTCAAAAAAAGAAATGACCTCTTCAATTAATTTTGGTAAAAGGTTTTGTGGAGCATTTATTTTTTTCTCTCTTAAAAATATCCTTCGCAGAAGTCTTCTTAAAATATAACCTTCCTTTACATTTGAAGGAAAAACATCTTCAGCAATCACAAAAACAATTGCTCTTGTGTGATCTGCAATTGTGCGAAAAATAGCAGGGTTTTTTTTATAAGAAAAACAAGTTTCTTTTTCTATCCTTCTGATCAAAAAATCAAAAGCATCGGTTTCAAAAACAGTTTCTTTTTTTTGACAAACTGCAGTTAGTCTTTCAAGTCCAATGCCTGTGTCAACTATCTTTTGAGGCAAAGAGAAATATTTATCTTTTTCTTTTTTATATTCCATAAAAACCAAATTCCAAATTTCAACAAGTTTTCCATTATCTTTTTCAAAATGTAACTCTGTGCAAGGACCACAAGGACCTTCATTTCCGATTGGTCCCCAAAAGTTATCTTTTTTCCCTTTTTTAAAAATTTTTTTAATTCCCAAACTTTTCCAAATTTTTTCTGATTCTTTATCTTCTGGAATTCCCTTTTCCCCTTTAAAGACAGTTGCCCAGATTCTTTCTTTGGGCAAAGATAAAACATTTACGATAAACTCATATGCCCATTCAATCGCTTCTTTTTTCCAATAATCTCCAAAAGACCAATTTCCGAGCATTTCAAAAAAAGTTAGATGAACATCATCCCCTACTTTTTCAATATCATCAGTTCGCAAACATATTTGAGAGTCAGCAATTCTTTTCTCTTTAAATTCACCTTTCAAAATATCTTTTAAAAATTGCTGAACACCAGCCGAGGTAAAAAGAGAGGTTTTATCTTTTGACAAAAGAGGGGAGCAAGGGTAAATTTTATGATCTTTTTTTTTAAAAAAATCTAAAAAGGCCTTTTTAATCTCTCTTGATGTCATTTTAATTTCAACTGAAGTCTCACTTTAAGATTTTTTAAAATTCTTTCTAAACTTCTCTTTCTTAAATCAACGGTTCGCATTTCAGAGTTTATTCTTTGAATTTCACTTTTTATTTTTATTTTATCCTTTTCTTTTTTTTGAATTTTTGTCTGCAACCTTTTAATTTCTCTTTTGATATCATCAATCTCTTCATCAATTTTTTTAATCTCCTGTTCTTTTTTCCTTTTTTTCGCTTCCATCTCGCGAAGTTTATCTAAAAACTCTTGAATTTTTCTTTCTGTTTTTCTAAGTTCGTATTCAATAT
>CAZRAI010000003.1:23728-26619 GCA_964598115.1 uncultured Candidatus Saccharibacteria bacterium
TTATCTAAAAACTCTTGAATTTTTCTTTCTGTTTTTCTAAGTTCGTATTCAATATCAACCATTTTTTATTTTTCCATCTTCAATTAAAAAGACCTTTGTGGATAAATCTTTAATTCTAATATCATGGGTAGCAATAATAAAGGTAATATTTTCCTTTTCTTGGAGTTCTTTCATAAGTTTTATAATTTCCGTTCCGGTTTTGGAATCGAGATTTCCTGTTGGCTCGTCAGCCAAAACTAATGAGGGTGAAAAAATTAAAGCCCTTGCAATAGCGGTCCTTTGTTGTTCTCCTCCAGAGAGTTCATAAGGATATCTTTTTTCCATTCCTTCAAGGCCAACTCTTTTTAAAAGTTTTTTCGCTTTGTTCAAAAACTTTTTAGGACCATTTTTAATCGGAAATGTCGGCACTAAAACATTTTGCAAAACATTTAAAGTGGGAATGAGATAAAAAAACTGAAAAACAAAACCTATCTTTTTTTGACGAAACTCTGTTAATTTATTTTCAGGAAGAGAAGTAATCTCTTTTTTTTCAAAAAAAATTTTTCCTTCAGTGGGACGATCAAGACATCCAATTAAATTTAAAAGGGTAGTTTTTCCAGAACCAGATGGTCCCAAAAGACAAACAAAATCTCCTTTTTTTATCTCAAAACTCACTCCCTTCAAAGCAAAAACGGTATTCCTTCCTTTTCCATAAACTTTTTTTAGATTTTCAACGCGCAAAAATTCCTCCATAACTTTTATGGTTCTCTGATAACCTTTATCGGCTCAATTTTGGCCGCAAAATAGGCTGGTAAAAAACCTCCAACAAGTCCCATTAAAACCCCAAAAGAAAAACAAAAAAACATAACTTTAAAATTAAAAACAACCACATCTTCCATTAAAGGAAAAATTTCTCCTGCTGCTTTCCCGCCAAAATAGCCCCCCAAAAGCCCCAACGAGCATCCCAAAAGCGATAAAACCAGACTTTCTGTCAAAACCAAAAGAATAATATTTCTTTGACGCCATCCCAAAGCCTTTAAAATCCCAAACTCTTTCTTTCGCTCAATCACCGAAATCAAAATCACAATTAAAATTGAAAACCCTCCTGCAATTCCGCAAGCAACGGAAATTAAAAATCTAAAAGTGCTAAATATATCTAAAAATTTTTTAATATTCCCCAAAATTTCCTTGGATGACATTATATCTATGTTATCTTCCTTAAGAGATTCCTTTAGTTTTTTTTCCAAGACTTCAACATCATCTAAAGATTTTGCTTCAACAATAATTGAAGAAACTTCATCCTCGGGCAAAAGAGATATCTTTCTTGCGGTTTTGATGTCGGTGATCATAGAATAATCATCCATTATGTTTCCCGATTCAAAAAATCCGACCACTTTAAGTGAAATTTTTTCTTTTTTTGGAGAAAAAAGAACAATTTCATCGCCAAGATTCAGTTTATTTCCAGCCATTTCTGCTTCTCCCAAAAGTCCTTTTCCAATAATTACCTCATTTTCTTTTTCAAAAAGCCTTCCCTGATAAACAGTTTTTAGCGCCTTTTTCATCTTTATTGCTTTTTCTTTTTCTACCCCAACAAGCAAGCAAAATGGATCAACAGTTTTGAAAAACTTTTGCGGAATCATTGCATAAACCACTAAAGTAAAATCGTTTACCTCAGGAATATTTTTTATTTTCTCCACAATTTTTTCCTTTTTAAATGAAGATTTGGCTGTTGAGAAACCCAAAAAGGAACCTTTTGAAGAAATTGTAAGATGCGTAGCAATTTCTGAAAAAACTGCATTGTATTTCTTTTCAATTCCCTGAGTGGTTGAAAAAATAAAACTCATCAAACCAACTCCAATTGAGCAAGCAAAAATGGCTAAAATTGCCGGAAGTTTTTTCCGAAAAGCGTTTTTCAAGGAAAAAAGAAACATAATTAAATTCTATCTTTTTAAACGTTTTTTTCAATCCATCTGAAAAGAATATAATCTTAAATTCCTTTTCTATAAAATCTCTCCAATTAAGAAATTATTAGTAAACTTCAAACAAAAAGAAACCATTAATATCTTGAGCGCTCCCGGAATCTCCATTAACATACTGAAAACGAACTTGAGTTCCCTCTCCAACTGTCCAACCGGTATCATCATAAAAAGAGGTTGTTGAACAAACAACAACACTATTTGTAACATCATAAACCTGAACTGTTTTGGTAGATGTTGGAGAAAGAATAGAACCAATTGCTCTAATATAAAGAGTTTTCCCCGTGGGAACTACAAAATCAGCGATATTGACCGTTCCTCCAGCCGCAACATTCACTAGTCCTCCCGCAGTAATTTTTCCACCTGCCGAACCAAAAATTTTCCCTCCACTCAAACTAATATTTCCTTTTACATCAAAATTGCCTCCTGTGGTGTTTGAAGATGGAATGGTGCCTGTTCCATCACCTGAGCAATCATCAGTAAAGGAGGTGGTGGTTTTTGTGGTGTTGTCAACCAAGGTAATAGAGGAACCATCAGAAATAGATGAAGTGTGTCGGTAAACTTTGTAACCTGTTGCTCCTTCAACTGAATTGAAAGAAACATCAATAGCAGTATCATCTGCTCCAGTGGTAATAGAAACTTCTGTTGAACCTATGGTTTCTCCGTTGGGATTGACAGCGGTTACTCTGTAGTAATAGGTAGTAGATGTAGCGCAAGAACCAGAAGAGGAAGAAGTGGCAACAGATAAATTAGAAGGTGGAGACAAAGGAGAAATGGTAAGATTTCCTCCAGACAGTGTGGCATTGCGCCACAAAGTGATCTCTCCTCCATCTGCTACCTGAAATACCTTGTATGAGCCGTCATAGAGATTAACAATATCCCCTGTTCCTGATTGGGTAATGGTGAGGGCGGTATTTTCAGAATTTGCTTGGGCTT
>CAZRAI010000004.1:0-20418 GCA_964598115.1 uncultured Candidatus Saccharibacteria bacterium
CAGTCAATACCAATACATTGTATGTAGACGCAGAAACAGGAAAGGTAGGCATTGGGACCACCACTCCTGCCTACAAACTCACCGTCAGTGGCGACCTTTATGTTTCTGCTACCTCAACTTTTGGTTCTTCAACTTCAAGTCCAGTTATTTTCACCGGTTATGTTAAATCAGATATTATTCCTTATACTGATAATACTTATAGTTTAGGTTCATCTTCTTATCGCTGGGCAAATCTTTATGCAGCCACAACCACGGTTGGAGATATAGTTTTTGCAAATAAATTCAGAATTACTGAAACTAAAAGTGATTCTTTAGAAGCTTTATCTTTTAAAAATCAAAAAGGTGAAAAAATTTTGGAAATTAATGAAAAAGGAGATCTTTTAATTAAAGGAGGGTTATCAGTTGAAGGACGCTTTACAAGAAAAGATAAAGTCATTGCTGTAAAAGAAAGTGAAAAGGTCATTCCTGGCACTAAGGGAATATTTGGAGAAGCAGTTTCAGTTACTCCTGATGAGGGCTACAATGGAATTTTACCCACCCAGATAAAACTTTATGTTAACGGAAAAATAAAAACTGAAAAGAGTGAAATTATAAAAGTGAGAATTAAAGCTCTATTTTCAGATGGAGCATTTAAGAGCATTACTCATGATTTCAAAGATATAGGAGAATACTGGCTTGCTTCTTCTGAAATTGCTGAATTAATGAAAGATGGAGTTTATATTAAAGAGTTTAGAGTAGATGCAGTTTCTTCTCTTGATTCAACAGATGCCTTTGCAGGAGCGGTTATTTATGGTCTACAGCACTAATTTACTCTAAGGGAATTTCTTTTTGGAATTTCTCAAATTTTTGCCACAAAAGAGGATACTTTTTAAAGGAAGGATCCTCTTTTAAAATTTTTTTTGCCCATTCTTTTGCTTTTTCAATTAAATCTAAATTCCTCAAAGAGATCATTGATAAATCTGGAAGTCCTGTTTGTCTTTTGCCCAAAAACTCTCCTGGTCCGCGAAGTTTAAGGTCTATTTCTGCTAACTCAAAAGCATTTTTTGCTCTTTTGATTGCAGAAAGTCTTTTTTTAACACTTTCTGAAAATTTCTCAGGAATGAGGATGCATTTTCCCTCTTTTGCAGATCTTCCAATCCTTCCTTGAAGTTGATAAAGTTGAGAAAGTCCAAATCTTTCAGCGCCTTCAATAATCATAAAATTTGCATTTTTTACATCAATTCCAACTTCAACCACGCCCGTAGCAACAAGAAGTTGAATTTTCCCTTCACGAAAATCTTTTAAGATGCTTTCTTTTTCTTGAGAAGAAATTTTCCCATGTAAAAGAGCAAGTTCAAATTCAGGAAAAATTTTTTTTATTTTTTCAAACTCTTTTTTGGCGGCTTTTGTTTGAAGTTTTTCTGATTTCTCAATTAAAGGGTAAATTATATATCCCTGTGAGCCTTTTTTAAGTTCCTCTTTGAGTTCTAAAAAAGCAGTCATTCTTTTTTTTGGAGGCAAAATCTGAATTTTGACATCTCTTTTCCCTAAAGGAAGAGTTTTTATTTGAGACAAAGATAAATTTCCATAAAGCACTAAATTGAGCGTTCTTGGAATAGGAGTGGCAGTCATTGATAAAAAATGAGGTGTAATTTCTAATGTTTGAGTGAGCCTTTTTCTTTGAAAAACACCAAATCTTTGTTGTTCATCTACAATCGCTAAAGCAAGTTTTTTGAACTGAACCTCTTTTTCTAAAAGGGCATGAGTGCCAATCAAAAGATTAATTTCTCCTTTTTTTAGTTTTTCATAAAGTTCCATTTTGTCTAAAGATAAAAGAGTTTCTTTCTCTTTAAAAAGAAAACTTTTTTGAGAAAGAAGGGCTTTTTTTCCAGTCAAAAGTGCAATTTTAAAATTAAAAGGAGATAAATATTTTCTTACTTCCTCAAAATGCTGAATTGCTAAAATTTCTGTTGGTGAAAGAATCGCAACTTGATAACCTTTTGCGCAAACAAGAGCTGCAATTAAACTTGCAACCACTGTTTTTCCACAACCAACCTCACCCTGAAGTAATCTTCTCATTGGAACTTCTTTTGCTAAATCTCTAAGAATTTCTTTTATCACTCTTTTTTGATCTTCGGTAAGTTTGAAAGGTAGATTTTCAACAAATTTTTTTATAATTTCTTTTTCTGGCAGGATTTTAATCGCTTTTTTTTGAGAGAAAATTTTTTTTTCTTTTTCAAAAAGAAGTTGCAACAAAAAAAGTTCCTCAAAGGCAAATCTTTTTTCTGCTCTTTTAGCACTCTCAAGAGAGGAGGGGAAATGAACTTCAAAAAGAGCTTCTTTAATTTCAGGAAAATTTTCTTTTAAAAGAATTTCTTTTGGCAAAAATTCTTTAAGTTGATAACGAAATTTGATGAGCAGAGGATATAAAATTTTCCTTAAAAATTTTGAAGAAATTCCTTCAGTTTCAGGATAAATCGGAACAACTTCTCTTGTATGTAAAAGTTTTTTTTCTTTTTTTTCATCAAATTTTTTTTCGTATTCAGGGTTTGAAAGAAAACTTCCTCCAAATCCGGTTTCAACTTTTCCTGCAAAAGAGAAAATTTCTCCTTTTTTGAGAATTCTTTTTAAAAAAGGCTGGTTAAACCAAATACATCTGATTGAACCTGTTTCATCCTCAACAATAGCTTGGGTAAGAGTAAATTTCTTTTTTGGTGTTTTGATATTCTGGATGCTTTTAATTTTGCCAGAAATAGAAACTTTCTCACCAATTTTTAAATCTTTTATTTTTTTTGGCAAAAAAACTTCATATCTTGAGGGGAAATGAAAAAAAAGATCTTTTAGAGTTTCAATTCCTAAGCGGTAAAGTTTCCTTAAAGTTTTTGGTCCAATATATTTGAAACTTTCTATTGGTTTTTCTAAAATTTTTTCCATAATTTAATTTTAATGAGAAAAAGAAATTTTTTTAAAATCCTTGTTTGGGTTTTTGTTATCATTTTACTCCTTTCATTAATTCTATGGGAAATTACCCCTTTATTTTATTAAAACAAATTAAAAACATAGCCATTTTCTACGATCGTGAAAAACGGCTATGTGTTAACAAATCTGTCCGATCGGACAATTTTGTTAACATTTTCTGAAAAATTGTGCCATGGCATAATTTTTCAGATTTTTTTCATTGAAAAAATTTTTAAGAGGTGTTAATATTTTAAAGAAATTAAAGAAAGCCCTGCTAGCTCAATTGGTAGAGCAGCGGCCTCTTAAGCCGTTGGTTGGGGGTTCGAGTCCCTCGCAGGGCAATCCCTCCTTCGCCAAGGCTTCGGAGGATGGACCCCTCCTTCGCCAAGGTTTCGGTTAATGGAGTTTAACAAAGGAGAACTTGTCCTCCGAAGCTTTAGCGAAGGAGGAAATGGTGGCCATGGTGTAATGGTAGCACGATAGCCTGTGGAGCTGTCGGAGAGGGTTCAAATCCCTCTGGCCACCCAAAAAGATGGAAAACAAAAAATTTCATAAAATTTTTTCAAGTGCTCTTTTACCAATGGTTATTGAAAAAACTCCTTATGGAGAACGAGCCTATGATATTTATTCTCGTCTTTTAAAAGAAAGAATCATCATCCTTGGAGGGCCAATTACAGATGAAGTAGCCAACTCGATTGTGGCTCAACTTCTTTTTTTAGAATCCCAAGATCCAAAAAAAGATATTAAACTTTATATTAACTCCCCGGGTGGAGTTGTTTCTGCAGGTTTGGCTATTTATGATACAATGCAATATGTAAAATGTGATGTTTCAACCATATGTTTTGGTTTTGCAGGTTCAATGGCAGCGGTTCTTCTGGCTGGAGGAACTAAAGGAAAAAGATATACCCTTCCAAACAGTGAGGTTCTTTTACACCAAGTAATGGGAGAGGCAGGTGGGCAGGCAAGAGAAATTGAAATTTCTGCAAAGCATATTTTGAAAATCAAAGATCGCATCAACAAAATCCTTGCCAAACATACTGGTCAGCCTTTGTCTAAAATTGAAAAAGATACTGACAGAGACTTTTGGCTCTCAGCCGAAGAAGCAAAAAAATATGGAGTTATTGACGACATTGTGAAAACAAAATAATTTTTATGCAATATACTCTAAAAAGACTTCCGAAATCTAAAGTTCAAATTGAAATTTCTCTTCAAAGAAAAGATTTTTCACCTTTTTTTGAAAAAGCCTCTCATAATCTTTCTCAAGAAATTGAAATTGAAGGCTTTAGAAAAGGACAAATTCCTTATGAGGTACTGCGGAAAAAAGTTCCAGAAGATGTAATCCTAAAAGAAGCAGGAATTCTTGCTCTGGAGTATTTTTTAGAAGAAATTTTAAAAAAAGAAGATTTTAAAATCGTAGATTTTCCCAAAGCCCAAATTAAAAAATTAGGTTTTGAGGAGATTAAATTTGAAGTAGAAATTGTTCATTTTCCAAAAGTTTCTTTGCCTGATTATAAAAAAATTGCTAAAGAGACAAAAAAAAGAAAAATTGAAGTTGAAAAAAAAGAAATTGAAGAATCTCTTTTTTATCTTCAAAAATCACGAAGAAAATTTAAAAGAAAAAAAGAACCAGCTCAAAAAGGAGATCTTGTAAAAATTAATTTTGAGATGCGCCAAAAGGGAGTAAAAATAGAAGGAGGGGAAGGAAAAGATATGCAAATTATTCTTGGGGAAGCAAAAATTTTAGAAGAAATTCAAAAAGAAATTATTGGAATGAAAGAAAATGAAAAAAAAGAATTTGAAGTTACCTTACCTCAAAATTTTTGGAAAAAGGAACTCCAAGGGAAAAGGGTTGAAGTTTTGGTTGAACTTAAAGAAATTTTTGAGGTTGAAACCCCTCCTTTGAATGATGACTTTGCCAGAAGCCTTGGAAAGTTTGAGAACCTATCTTCGCTTAAAAAATCAATTGAAGAAGGGCTTTTTATGGAAAAAAAAGAAGATGAAAAAAGGAGATGGCAAAATGAAATCATCCAAAAAATTGCTCAAAACTCAGAAATAAACTTACCTGAAATTTTAATTGAAAAAGAAAAAGAAGGAATGTTAAATGATCTCAAAAGAGAAATTGAAAAAGAAGGCTTAAGTTTTAAAGAATATTTAGATCAAATTAAAAAAAGCGAAAAAGAACTCAAAAAAGATTTTGAAAAAACAGCCATTTTAAGGCTTAAAATTTCTTTTTGTTTGGATGAAATTGCTAAAAGAGAAAATATTGTTGTCACCAAAGAAGAATTAGAAAAAGAGATCAACAAACTTTTTTGGCGTTCACCCTATTTCAAAGAAGAACTTGAAAAAGAAAAAGAAAAAATTTTGGAGTATCTTTATTTAAATTTAAGAGAGAAAAAAGTTTTGGATTTTTTATATAATCTCTCTTAAAGAAGTTCCCGTCATTTCTTGAGGAATTTCAATTTCTAAATAATCAAGGACTGTTGGAGCAATATCATATAAAAAACCTGATGGCTTTTGTTCCCAAAGTTTTTTGGGTTCTCTTTCTTTTTTGAGATCCTCATCTATTAAAAAGAAAAAAACTGGGTTTAAACTATGTTCAGTTAAAACCTCACCCTCTTTTGAAAGCATCTCTTCAAAGTTTCCATGATCTGCGGTAATCATTAAAACATACTTTCCTTTATTTCTCTCATAAATTCTTTTTAAAAGATAATCTAAAATTTCAGCTGCTTTTATGGCAGCTTTGATGTTTCCAGTATGACCTATCATATCAGGATTGGCAAAATTAACCAACAAAAAATCTGCTTCTTCATTTTCAATTGCTTCAATCATTCTTTCTGCAATTAAAGGTGCTTGCATTTCAGGATTTTTATCATAGCGTGGTCCTCCCTGAGAAGGAAAAATCACTCTTTTTTCTTTTAAAAAAGGCTTTTCTTTAAGTCCATTAAAAAAATAAGTCACATGGGCATATTTTTCAGTTTCTGTAATTTTAAGCTGACAAAGGTTTTCTTTTTCTAAAACTTTACCCAAAGGGTTTTCAACTTTTTCTCTTTCAAAAGCAACATGAACTTTAGGGTAATTTTCTTTAAAATATCTCGTCATTGTGGCAATATAAATATTTTTGAATTTCTTTGTTTCAAATTTATCAAATTTTTCATCACAAAAAGCCCTCACAATTTGGCGCATCCTATCTTCTCTGAAATTGAAAAAAATCAAGGCATCATTTTCTTCAATTTTTCCTTCAGGAGAAACCACTCCTGGAGGAAGATACTCATCTCCGATTCCTTTTTCATAAAAAGAAAGAAAGTACTCTTTTATATTTTTAACTTTTTCTCCCTGAAGTTCTGTCATCAAAAAATAGGTTTTCTTTGTTCTTTCCCAATATCCGGCTCTGTCCATTCCATAACTTCTTCCACAAATAGTGGCAATTTTCCCTGTTTTTTCTATTTCAAGCCTTTGAGAAAAAATCTCAAAAAGTTTTGCTCCTTCATTTGGAGAAGCATCTCTTCCATCTGAAAAAAGATGCAAAAATACCTTTTTAATATTCTCTTTTTTGGCAAGTTCAAGCAAAGCATAAAGATGATCAATGTAGGAGTGAACCGCCCCTGAAGATAAAAGTCCAATTAGATGAAGTTTTGAGTTGTTTTTTTTAACATACTCACAGGCTCCTTTAAAAGCTTCTTTTTCAAAAAAACTTCCATCTCGAATGGCATTGACAATTCTTGGAAGATACTGATAAATCACTTTTCCTGCTCCAATTGTCAAGTGTCCTACTTCACTGTTCCCTGGCTCCCACCAAGGAAGACCTACATTAATTCCAGAAGCATGCAAAAGACAATGCGGATAAAACCTTTGCAAATAAGGCAAAAAAGAAAGTTTTGCTTGGGAAGGAGCATTTCCTGAAGAAGGAGGAGCAATTCCCCATCCATCTAAAATAATTAAGCAAACTTTTTTCATAGTTTTAAATTTTATCAAAATTTGGTAGAATAAAAAGGTATGGTATTTGATATAGGTGTCCTTTTAACTTTAAGTTTAGGATTTTTAATTGCAGGAATTTCTCTTGGGTGGATATCTCATCAGAAGATGATAAATGCGAAATTAGGCTCTCTTGAGGAGCATGCTAAAGAAAAATTTAAAGAAGTTGAAAATGAAAAAGAAAAAATTTTGCTCTCTGCTCAAAAAAAGGCTTTAGAGATAGAAGAAGCAAAAAAGAAAGAAATTGAAAAAAAAATTAAAGAAATTTTTCAAGAACGAGAAAAATTAGAAAGAAAAAAAGGAATTTTAGAACAAAAAAGAACTGAACTTCAAAAAAAAGCAAAACTTTTAGAAAAAAAAGAAAGAGAAACTGAAGAAAATTTCCAAAAAATTAAAGAAAAACTTGAAAAAATTGCTGGACTTTCAACGCATGAAGCAAAAGAAATTCTTTTGGATCAGGCTGAAAAAGAAGCAAAAAAGGAAATTGAAAAAAGAATTTTAAAACTTGAAAAAGAAGGTGAAAAAAAACTTAAAGAAAAAGCCAAAGAAATTTTAGCCTTTGCGGTTCAAAAAGGAGCCCCAAAATTTGTTGAAGAAGAAACTCTCATTGAAATTCCTTTACCGTCAAACGAACTTAAAGGACGACTCATCGGAAAAGAAGGGAGAAATATTAAAACTTTTGAAAAAGAAACCGGGGTGGAGTTGATCGTGGATGAAACACCAAATGTAGTTTTTTTATCCTCTTTTGATCCCTTAAAAAGAGAAATCGCCAAAGAAGTTCTCGAAAGATTGATAAAAGACGGGAGAATTTCTCCATCAAGAATTGAAGAAACCACAAAAAAAGTAAAAGAAGAAATGCCAGAGGTTTTTAAAAAAATTGGAAAAGAGGCAGCTGATCTTTGCAAAATCTATGATCTTCCAGATGAAATATTAATTCTTCTTGGAAGATTGAAATTCAGAAAAAGTTTTGCCCAAAATGTCTTGCAGCACTCAATTGAGGTTTCTTTTTTTGCAAAAAATTTAGCTGAGGAACTTGGAGCAGATGTTGAAGTTTGTAAAAAAGCAGGGCTTTTGCATGATATTGGAAAAGCAGTTGACTGGGAAGTTGAAGGTTCTCATACAAAAATCGGAATGAAAATTTTAGAAAAATATGGAATTGAGAAAAAAGTAATTGATGCAATGAAATCTCATCATGAAGAATTTCCATATGAAAGTATTGAAGCAGTAATTATTCAAACAGCAGACGCAATTTCTTCTTCACGAAAAGGAGCGAGAAAAGAAACTGAAACAGCTTATGTTCAAAGAATTGAAGAGCTTGAAAAAATTGCAAATTCTTTTCCTGAAGTTGAAAAAGCCTTTGCCTGTGATGCAGGGAGAGAAATTAGAGTTTTTGTAAAATCAAAAGAAATTGATGATTATGGAGCAAAAAAACTGGCTAAAAAAATTACTAAAAAAATTGAAGAAGAAATGAAATATCCCGGAGAGATCAAAGTTTGTGTCATCAGAGAAACGCGGGTGATTGAATACGCAAGATAAATTTTATAAAATTTTTTAATAAAGGTCGTAAAAGAAAAATAAACAAAAATGAACAAAAAAGAGTTTATTAAAAAAGTATCACAACTTACCAAAATGACAAAAAAAGATGTTGAAAAAGTTTGGAATGCAGGATTGGAAGTAATCAAAAGTGCTCTTTCAAAATCAAGACCTGAAGAAGTAGGTTTTATTGGATTTGGAACATTTACGGTTGTCAAAAAAAAGGCACGCACTGGCAGAAATCCAAAAACCGGAGAAAAAATCAAAATCCCAGCAAAAAGAACTCCTAAATTCAAACCAGGAAAAGAACTCAAAAAAGCAGTTGCTCGCTAAAGAATGATTTTTCATTTATTGTCTGGAGGGCAGGATTCAAGTTATTCTTTGTATCTTTTGCAAAAAAAGAAATTAAATCCTTTTTGTATTATTCTTGATTTTTTAAAATCAAAAGAAAATATAAAAAGAGCGGTTAAGGTTTGTAAAGTTTTAAAAGTTCCTTTTTTAGTTCTCAATATTAAAAAAATTTTTGAAAAGGAGGTTATTTTGCCTTTTGTTGAAGATTTTAAAAGAGGGCTCACTCCAAATCCGTGTCCTTTTTGCAACAAGAAAATTAAGTTTGATTTTGTTTTTGGTTTTTTAAAAAAATTTTTTGAAAAAAAAACAAAAAACTTTTTTCTTTCAACTGGCCATTATGCAAGAAAAAAGGGGAATTTTATTTATAAAGCTAAAGACGAAAAAAGAGATCAAAGTTATTTTTTATGGATGCTCGAAAAAGAAGATGTTAAACATCTAATTTTTCCTTTAGGAGAAAAACTCAAAAAAGAAGTTGAAAAAGAGATTTTAAAAAGCCCTCTCAAACCTCTTTTTCAAAACTACAAACCCTCTCAAGATATCTGTTTTCTTGAAAATTTTTCATTAATAAATTTTTTGGAAAAAAAATTTAAAAAAAAAGAAGGTTTTATTTTGGATGAGAGAGGAAAAAAAATTGGTAAACACCCTGGGGTGATATTTTTTTCTTTAGGACAGCGCTATGGACTTAATATTCCCACCACTCAACCTTTTCAGAAACCTTTTTATGTAATCAAAAAAGATTTTCAAAAAAATATTTTAATTGTTGGCCCAAAAGAAAAACTCTACAAAAAAGAGTTTTTCATTGAAAAAGCAATTTTTCATGGAAATTTTAAAAAAGAGATTTTTGCAAAAATAAGATCGCAGGGAGAAGAAGTGAAAGTAAAAAAATTAATTTTTGAAAAAAACAAAATAAAAGTAATTTTAGAAAAAAAAATTTTTGCTCCTACTCCAGGTCAGCACTGTGTTTTTTATCAAAAAGAAAAATTAGTTGGTGGAGGAGTAATTTCTGACTAAAAATTATTTTAACATTTCCAAAAATTCTTTTTCTGAGATTGTTTTCACTCCCAATTTTTTGGCTTTTTTTAATTTTGAGCCAGGATTTTCTCCAACCACCAAAAAAGTGGTATTTCTTGAAACCGAAGATGAAACTTTTCCACCTCTTTTTTCAACTTCATTTTTTGCCTCACTCCTTGTCATTGAATTAAGTTCACCTGTAAAAACAAAAACCTTACCCAAAAGAGTTTTTTCAACTTCTTTTTCTTCTTCTCTTTTAATTTTTACCCCAACTTTTTCTAATCTTTTTAACCATTTCACATTTCTCTCATCTTGGAACCATTTTTTAATTGACCCCGCCACTTTCCAACCGATATCAGGCAAAGAAGCCAAAGTAGAAAGTCCAACTTTTTTTTGAAAAAGTTCAATTAAATCAGAGATTGTTTTCACTCTCTTTCCAAAAGTTCTAGCTAAAAGTTTTGCGGTTTCTTCTCCAATATATTTAATTTGACAAGCCACAAGAAGTCTTTCTAAAGGAATTTCTTTTCTTTTTTGAATTGCTGAAACTAAATTTTTGGCTGATTTTTCTGCAAATCTTTCTAAAGGTTTAAGATCTCCTTCTTTAAGCAAAAATAAATCTGGAGCGTCAGAAACTAAACCCTCATCCATTAGTTTATCAATAATTTTTGGTCCCAATCCTTCGATATCAAAACCATTTTTTCCGGCAAAAAAATAAAGCTTTCTTTTCTGACGCGCTCCACATTCTTTGTTTGAACAATAATGAGCTACTTCGCCTTCAGGACGCACAATTTTTGCTCCACAAATAGGGCATTTTTTAGGAACTTTAATTTCTTTTGCATCTTTTGGACGAAGCTCTGGTAAAACTTTCACTACATGAGGAATTACATCTCCTGCTTTTTCAACAATGACAGTATCTTTAATTTTAATCCCTAATCTTTCTATCTCATCTGCATTATGCAAAGTGGCTCTTGTCACAATTGTTCCTCGCAAATTTACTGGACGCAAAATTGCTACTGGAGTAAGTTTTCCTGTTCTTCCAACTTGCCAAACAACATCCTCAACTACTGTTGTCGCTTGTTCTCCTGGCCATTTAAAAGCAATTGCCCATCTGGGAGCCTTTCCCGTGTAACCAAGTCCTTTTTGATATTTTCTTTCTCTTACTTTTACCACCACTCCATCTATCCAGTAATCTTCCTTTTCTCTTTCTTTTCCCCATTTTTTCCAGAACTCAATTACTTCATCAATATTTTTACAAACTTTGAAATGCTTGTTTACCTTAAATCCCATTTTCATTAAAAGTTGAAGTTCTTCATCCTGACGTGGAGGAATTTTTTCTTCAGGGAAAGAGAACTCATAAATAAAACAATCAAGTTTTCTTTGAGCAGTAATTTTAGGATCAAGTTGTCTTACCGCCCCAGAAGCAGCATTGCGAGGGTTAGAAAAAGGTTCAAGTTCTTCCTTTTTTCTTTTTTCATTAAGTTCACGAAAAACAGTTTTTTTCATAAAAATCTCTCCTTCAACAATAATACTTTCTTTATCATAAGGGCTTTCAAGCCTTAAGGGAATTGCCTCAATTGTTTTTAGGTTTTGGGTAACATCCTCTCCAACTTTTCCATCACCTCTTGTCGCACCCTGTTTAAAAATACCATTCTCATAGGTCAAAATTATATGCATTCCATCAATTTTTAATTCACAGGTATATTCAACCTCTTTTATCCCAAGTTCTCTTTTTACTCTCTCATCAAAATCTTTGATTTCTTTTTCATCAAAAGCATCATTTAAAGACCATTGCAAAACTTTATGGCGAACTTTTTTAAACTCCTCAAGTGGTTTTCCTGCTATTCTTTGGGTAGGGGAGTCAGGCGTGATAAATTCAGGAAACTTTTGTTCAAGTTGCCAAAGTTCATGCTTAAGTGAGTCTAAAACATCGTCTGGATACAAAGATTTATCTAAAACATGATAGAAATAGCGTGCTTTATTAATAATTTTTCTCAATTTCTCAATTCTCTCTTTTGCTTCTTCTTTTGAAAGCTCCTTCATAAAATTAAACCTTCATAAAATTAAAAAATTAAACATTCCTCCCTAAAAGTCAATTTCTCCAAAAAGTAGTAATTCTCTACGATCGTATGAAATTACTACTTTTCAAGGGAGGGAAGTTTAGGTATGATAAATTAATTTAAATTAATTTTTATTCTTTATGTTTAAAAATTCTTTATGTTCAAAACAACTAAAGATTTTAAATTAAAATTTTTAGGAGTTGTTCCAAAAACAAAAAAACTTTCTCCTCAAAAAATTGTTGGTCTTTCAGCAATTTTAACGTATAAAGGACTTTCTTTAGATGCAATTTATCAAAAACTCAAAAAGAAGGGAGAAAATATTGATAAAAAAATCCAATTTCTTTTAAGAGAAAGTTCTTTGCGAGGACATGCTTCTTTGGCAACAACTCCGGTTTTTTGCTTTCAGTTTGAGGGATCAAAATTTTTAGATTCAGCCCTTACTGGACTTGTTTTTTCTTCATCTTTAATGGCATCTGGAAGAAGAATTAACACTCGTTTTGATGATGTCATTTCCCCTGAAGAAATTTATCAAAAAAAAGAAGCCAAAAAAATTTATGAAAAAACATTAAAAGATTTAATTTCTTTTTTTGATTATCTTTTAGATAAAGGGGTTAAAAAAGACGAGGCGAGTAAAATTTTGCCATATGGAATTTATGGCACAGGAATTATTCAAATGTCAGTAGAATCAACCATTTCTTTAAAAAAAGAATACGAAAAAGAAAAAGATTGGATGCCTGAAGAAGTAGGAATTTTACTCAAAAAAATAGAAGAAATTTCAAAAAAAGAAGGGTTTAATTGGCTTTATGCAACAAGAATCTGTGCCCCAAAAGAAATTTATCCTTTCCCAAATATTTTCAAAGATCCCAAAAAAGAGAATATCGTAAGGGCTCTTAGAAAAAAAAATTTAAAATCAAAAATCATCTCTTTTGAAGCAAACTTTACCAAGGACTTTATCAAAAGAATAAAATCTTATCTTAAAAAAAGGAAAGAAATTTTTAAATCTTTAGAAAAAATCAAAAAAGAGTGGGTTTTTCTTTTGCGAGAAAGAGAAGACATTGTTAGAGATTATAATTTGGCTTTTAAAATCAAAATTTTATCTTCAGTTCCCTGGAGAGTTTGGGGAGAGAAAAAAAGACATCGCACCTGCCCAATGATTGTGGAGTCAATTTATTTTTGCATTGAACGCACAAAAGATGTATTTTTGAAATATAAAAAACAGATTGAAAAAGAAAAAATCTCAAAAAAAACCCTTGAAGAGATTGAGGATGTTTTTGATCTTCCTCCAACAATTAAAAAATTTTTTCTTTTTTCTTACCTTAAAACTTCTTTGAAAAGTTTTGAAAACTATCAAAAACTTAAAAATTTAGGAATAAAAGAAAAATCCTCCCTTTTTTTAATCCCTCGGGCTTTGAAAATAGATGTTTTGCAAGAGTATGATCTTTACAATCTTCTTTGTGGATATTTTCCTTTACGAGCATGCTCAAAAGCAGAAGAGTTTCTTCAAAGAACCACCTGGCAGGAAATCAATTTAATAAAAAAAGAGTTTGAAAAAAGAAAAATCAAAGCACTCTCTGAGCTTTTAGGACCGAAATGTTTCCTTTTAGGCTTTTGTCCTGAAAAAAACTGGTGTCCTCTTATTAAAAAAGTTAACAAAAATTATAATCATCATTTTCATCAAGAAATGTTTAAAACTCTTGAGAATTTTTATGAAAAATTTTTAGAAACTATTTAAATTTGACTTTTTATTTTTTTTTGTTAAAAAAATTTCGAGAAGCGGGGTGGAGGAGTAGTTCCTCGCGGGTCCCATAAGCCCGAGACCTGGGTGCAATTCCCAGCCCCGCGAAAAAATTTCTGAGGCGCGATGGCGCGTGCCGGCGTAGCTCAGGGGTAGAGCAACCGCTTCATAAGCGGGAGGTCGGAGGTTCGAATCCTCCCGTCGGCAAAAATTAAATTGTGATTTTTCCTCTTTTTGTTGAATTTTTTTATTTTCTTTTAGCCCAATTTTTGGGTCTTTTTTGCGCTCAACGAATTTTTCAAATTTTTTTAAAAACAAAAAAAGTTTTTCCTCAGCTTTCTTATGAAAATTTTTCTTTTTTTGATTTCTTTTTAGGATTTTTTTTAGCAGTTTTTCTTTTTTGGTTAATTTTAAAATTTTCAAAAAGAAAATCTTTTTTTAAAGTCATTTTTGGAATAGTAGTCTTTTTTGGAGGAGAAATTTTTTTTGAAATCTTTTTTGGAAGTTCTTTTGCAGTTTTTTTAGTATTGCTTTTTTTGATTTTTTGGGCAAAAAATCCTCCAGTATGGTTTCATAACTTTTTGATTATTTTTTCGGTTGCTGGAATTGGAGCAGTGGTCGGAATTTCTCTTTCGCCTTCTTTGGCTTTAATTTTGCTTTTAGTTTTAAGTGTTTATGATTTTTTTGCGGTCTCTAAGTTTAAATTTCCTCAAAAAATAATAAAATCCGCTCATGAAACTCAAGCGGTTTTAGGTATTTTTTTACCTCAAAATTTCTCTGGACTTTTTTTTCCTTTAAAAAAGATAAAAATCGGAGATAAAACTCAAAACTTTTTTGTTTTAGGAGCAGGAGATATTATTCTCCCTTTAATTATGAGCGCCTCCTTTTTTCCTCAAGGAATAGAAAAATCTTTATTGATAGTTTTTTTCTCCTTTTTGGGTGTAATTTTTAGTTTTATTTTATTTTTAAAACTTGGCAGAAAACCTTTACCAGCTTTGGTCCCAATTGGATTTTTTTTAGTGATAGGTTTTATTTTGGTTCATTTTTTAAAAATTTAAAAAATTTTAATTTTCAAAAAAAAGAAAAAAAATTTAAAAAAAATCTTTGGCATTTTGGTTTATTTCTCTGAATCTTTCTTCCCTTTAAGAGCTGCTACCATTTCACTCACTAAAACCTTCCCACTGTCATTCAATGGTCTGAAAACTTTTCGTGTTCTCCTTGAAACAAATACATCCCCATTTGAATTCACTGTAGGCCTCAGGTCCAATAAAGGTATCTCCTGGATTTCCGGTTCTCCTGGCAAGATCCCTGAAAACGGGAGAAAGCTTTCCATCGGTAAACGTTTTTGGCGAATGTAGGAAGTAATCTCTCGATAAAGATGCGGAACATCTATATCCTCGCAAAGAGCCTTAGCTGCATTAGTGATGATATGTAAGTTCCGCTGAACTATCTGTAAATATCGCCGTACATCATCAACAACCCTCTGATATTCAAGATAATTAAGCTTTGGGTTATTTTTCATTTCAATAAGCCTGTTCATCGCTAACGTTAGCTGATTAACCGCGGAATGGGTATATACCGTCGTCGCTACTATGGCCACCACTGGATCTTTCGTTGAATCACTCTTTTCCTCTTCTTTCACTGTTCCTTCTGTACTCTCTTCATCGCTCCCATTTCTCGCCTCATTCATTTTCATCACCTCCTGCTTTATTTATACCTCACTTTTTAATTAATGTCAAGAGAAAAAAGAAAGTAAAGGTTGAAAAATTTTTTAAATCCCAATTTTAAATAGTCATTTGTTTCTTTTAAAAACTTTTCATTCTGCAAATTGGAGGAAAGGAGAGTTTATGAAAATTTTCTTTTTTTCTTTCAATAATATCTTTAATTTTCTTTTGAGAAATTCCAGTTAAAAATGAAATTTCTTTTTCTTTGAAGTTTTGGGCTAAAAGTTTTAAAACTATATCTAATTTTTGGTAATCAAGACCGATCTCTTTTTCGTCAGTTTGACCGGGCCATAAATTAGCAGAAGGGACAGTTTCAATTATTTTTTTTGGAAGTTTTAATCTTTTTACCATCTCAACCACTTCAGTTTTGTATAAATCTCCTAAAGGCAAAATATCTGCTCCTCCATCTCCAAATTTGGTAAAATAACCAATTTCAAGTTCAGATTTATTACTCGTTCCTACGACTAAAAGTTTATTTAGATTTGCAAAATAATAAAGAAGTGCCATTCTTAATCTTGATTTTAAATTTCCCTTAGTGAGTTTGTCTCCTTGAGGAAGAATTTTTAAAAAACTTTTATAAATCTCATCTAAAAAAATTCTTTTTATTTTAGTTTTAATCTTTTTTTCCAAAAGAGAAACATTGTCCTGTAAAGGACAGGTTCTAATAAATAAAATATTTAAAAAAAATGCTTTTTTTCCTAAAGTTTTTTTTACCAAAAAAGCAGTTACTGAAGAGTCAATTCCTCCTGAAACTCCAACAATCGCTCCTTTTGCTTTCGCCTCTTTTATTTTTTTCTCTAAAAAATCAACAATTTTCTTTTCTGGCAAAATGCTCAAAAATTTAATTTTTTTTTCCGCTTTATTTTTTTTTAAAAAATCTAAAACTAATTTTGGAACTAAATTTTCCCATTTTTTATTCTCAGCCATTCTTTCTCTTATTTTGGTGGCTGAAAGTCCGTTAAAATAGATAGGATGATTTTGAATTTTAGTTCCAATCTTTTGAAAACACCTTTTTGTCCAAGGGTTTTGAGAAAAAACAACGACTTCATTTTTTTTTGATTTAGTAATCTCTAAAACTTTTTTTGCCCAGAAAACATCATCAAAAAAATCAGGCACTCCATAAATCTCAAAGTTTTTAATGTCTTCTGCTAAAAGAGTTCTTTTAATCATCTCTTTTCTCTCTTGAAAAGAAAAAGGGTTTTCTTTAACTAAAAACTTTTCCAAACTTCCAATGACGATTGAAATCTTTTTTTCTTTTTTAAGAATCCATTTTATTGCCTTAAGATGACCTTTGTGAAAAGGCTGAAATCTTCCAATAAAAATTGCTCTCATAAAGTTAATTTTAATATTGTTTTTGAAAATTTAAATATTGATTTGATTTATAAAAAAAATAAAATTTATAAGGAAATGGGGGCGTAGTGCAGTCTGGAGTGCACGCTGCCCTGTCACGGCAGAGGTCGTGGGTTCAAATCCCATCGCCCCCGCGGGCCCGTAGCTCAACTGGCTGAGAGCACCCGTCTTGCACGCGGGAGATTGTGGGTTCAAGTCCCACCGGGTCCATCTCAAAAAATTCCTCAAGCATTTGATAAACTCAATTGAATATGATAAACCTAAAATAGACGAGGTGAGATAATGATTTTGGAAAAAAGAAGTGAAGGAGAATTTAAAAAAGTTGAAATTAGGTCCTTCTCTTTGATTAAAAAAGAGGGGCAAAAGAAAAAAGATGAAAAAGTGGTGGAGGTGAAAGATAAAGAAATCGAGGAAGTGCTGAAGGAAACAGTAATGATTGTGCCGACAAAGGATGAAAGGTTAGAAGTTTTAGAAATGGTGTTAAAAAGCATTCCTGAAGTGAAAGCCACGATAGTAATTTCAAACAGCACCAAAGAGTGGCCTTTTAATGCTTTTGCTAAGGAAGAAATTTTAGTGAGACAATTGAATAAAATCTTCTCTTATCCAGTAGTTATTTGTCATCAAAAAAATTGGCAAATTGCCCAGATATTCAGTATTCATTATCCTTATATTTTAGATCCGAAAAAAAATGTTAAAAACGGAAAGGCTGAAGGATGTATCATTGCTACTGCTATTGCTCAAATCTTCAAACCAGAATATATTGGCTTTATCGATGCTGATAATTTAGCCCCAGCAACAATAGATGAATATGTCAAATGCTTTGCTGCTGGTTTTTGTCTTTCCAGAACAGAAAACACAAATGTAAGATTAGTATGGAGGAAAAAAGGAAAAATTGGTAAAACGATCGATCTTTATGATGTAGGAAGGGTTTCAAAAATTACCAATAAAATTTTATCAAAAATGATGGAAAATCTTGGCAAAAAACTGACTATTGAATCTGGAAATGCAGGAGAAGAAGCCTTTAGCGTTGACTTTCTCAATCAACTTTGGTGGGCTCCGCGATTTGGAATGGAAACTCAATTCTTGCTCGAAGCTCTTTTTTTTGATCAGAATGCAAAAGTTATTGAAATAAAAACTATCAGTCCTCATATCCATACGGAAAGAAAGAGAAAAAGCCACATTAAAGAAATGATCCAAGAGTCCTCATCTGTAATTTATCGCCGACCTGAAATACCAGAAGAAACTAAAAAATTAATAGAGCGAATTTCAAAACAACTAAACTTTGAATTGCTTCCTGAAGAAAAATATCCACTTTATCCTCCCTTAATTACCAGTATAGAGAATTTAAAAAAGGAATTAGATGAAATAATAATTTTTTAAGTAATGCTTGTTCTTTTTCAAAACCTGATTCGGAGAGTGATTGTTATAATAAAATAAAAATTTATGAAAATCCTTATTACAGGAGCCACAGGATTTGTGGGACATCATTTAGTAAAAAGGCTTAAAAAAGAAGGGTATAAGTTAAGAATTTTAAAAGAGAAAAATCAATCTTTATCTTTTTTAAAAAATTTGGATCTTGAAATAATTGAAGGAGATATCAGAAATCTTGGGGATGTAAAAAAAGCAGTCAAAGGTTGTGATGTTGTTTTCCATTTGGCAGGAATTGTTTCCTATTGGCAAAAACTTCAAAAACTTCAATATGAAGTTAATGTTTTAGGAACAAAAAATATAGTCAAATCTTGCCTTGAATATAAAATAAAAAGACTCATTCATGTAAGTTCAACTGCAGCTGTTGGTTTTGAGAAAAACAAACTTGCAGATGAAGAAACTTCTTTTAATCTTTTCCCTTTAAAAGTGAACTATTGCAACACAAAGTTTTTAGGAGAAGTTGAAGTTTTAAGAGGAATAGCTCAGGGTTTAGATGCGGTCATTATCTGTCCTGGCTCAATTTATGGAGAAGGGGACTTAAGAAGAATTAAATCGGATATGATTTTTAATTTTAAATTTCCTTTTTCTCTTTTTTATATGCAAGGAGGGATAGGTGTGGTTGATATTAAAGATGTTGTTGAGGGACTATTAAAGGCTTGGAAAAAAGGAAAAATGGGCGAAAGGTATATTTTGGTTGGAGAAAATCTTTCTTTTTATGAAATTAGAAAAATGATTGCTGAAGTTTTAGGAAAAAAGCCTCCAAAAATTTGTCTTTCTGGATTTTTTTTATATTTTCTCTCTTATTTTTTTTTGTTTTTTTCTTTTATTTCTGGCAAAAAACCTCTCTTAACCCCAGAGATGGTTCGCTTCCATAAAATTCATCTTTATTTCTCAAACAAAAAAGCAAAAAAAGAACTTGGGATAAAATTCACTCCTTTTAAAGAAACAATAAAAAGAGCAGTTAAGTGGTACAAAAATCACGGATTTTTATAATATTTTTTATGATAGGTTTTTTGAAGTTCTATTTTCTCTCTTTTCCAAAAGAAATTTTCAAAAAAATTGAAACTTTATTTTTTGGCATAGAAAGACTTTTTTGTTTGAAATATCACTTTTTGCATCTTTTCTCTCCTTGGAAAAGATATGTTTTTTATCGCAAAAGGGGATTTGAGTTTATGGACTTTCTTGAAACTTTAATCGGAAATCTTTTCTCGCGCTTTATTGGAATTTTAATGAGAATAATTGTTCTTTTGGTTGGAACTGCTGTCTCGCTTTTGGGAGGAGTTTTTTCTTTTTTGTTTTTAATTTTTTATTTTGCTTTTCCTTTTTTTTGTCTTTATCTTTTTTTTAAAGGGCTTTCTTTATGGTCTCAATAAGGCAAGTTGTAAAAATAGATATTTTTTTTAAAACTTTAGCTCTTTTTGAAAAAATTTTTTTAGTTGCTTTTTTTTATTATCTTTATCTTTATTATTTCTCAAATTCTCCTTTAAAAGAAAAATATCTCGGAGGATGTTTTCTTTTTTTCTCGCTTTTTGGATTTTGTTTTTTAGCCAATTTTTATTTTAATCATCACTTAAAAAATCCTCCCTTAAAAGGAGATCAAAACTTGGAAGATTTTTTAGAGTATGATCTAGCGCGTATTTTTTTTCGAGCTGAAAAAAAATCTCGAAAAACCAAAAAAAGTTTTGCTTTGATTTTAATGAAATATCTTTTGCAAAAAAAAGAAAGTGAATTTTTCTTTTCTCGGCTTTATCTCTCAAAAAAAAGTTTTCAAAAAGAACTTGAAAAAAACATAAAAGTATCTTTTTTAAAAGAAAAAGAAAAAGAAAATATTTTAAAAGAGTGTGTTGAAATTTGCTTTTTTGGAAGGGGAGAAAAAATCTCTTTTCCTTTTTTGTTTGCGGTGGTCTCCTTTTCTCATAAACTTTTAGAAGATTTTTTTAAAAAAGAGGGGTTTAAAAAAGAAGATTTTTTGGAACTATCTTTTTGGCAAAAAAAACTTCAGAAAAGAGTTCCTTTCTTTTCAAAAGAAAAATTTTCAAGAATTTATGGTATTGGTAGAGATTGGGCAGAAGGCTACACTCCTACTTTAGATAACTTCTCAAGAGAGCTCACAAAAGAAATCCTTTTTAATCCTCCTGAAGAAACTTTTCATCAAAAAGAACTTCAAGAACTTGAAGAAATCCTTTCAAAAAGAGAAGCAAACTCTTGCTTACTTGTAGGAGTTCCTGGGACAGGTAAAAGAAACATCATTTTAAATTTTTGCAAAAAAGTCAATCAAGGAAAAACTTTTTCAAATTTAAATTTCAAAAGAGTAATTGAA
>CAZRAI010000005.1:0-5633 GCA_964598115.1 uncultured Candidatus Saccharibacteria bacterium
AAACTCCTTTAACTTTAACTGATTCTTGAGGATCGATATTTTCAAACTCTTCAACTTTTTTCCCAGAGGCATATTCAATTCCTGAGGAAAAATTCCAAAGTCTTTTTTGAAGAGGATGTCCTGGACGAACTTCTTCTTGAAGATATTCTTTAGATTTAAGAGCAGATGGTACAAAAAGAGTAATTTCTTTTGCAAAAACAGGTCTAACTTCTGTCTTTAGATAAAGTCCTCTTTCTACATTAATTGCCACTCTTATTTTTTTGAGATCATAAGGAATTTTAATTGTTTCGATTTCAAAGCGCCAAATCCCTCCTCTTTTTTGGGCGACATTTTTTAGTTTGTAGTATAAAAGCAAGGCAGATTTTCCTTGAGAAGGAATGGGTTTTTTAAATTCAAATTCATAAACCCCTTTCTTTTTTTTGTCCTCTTTCCATTCAAGAGGAGCATAAGAAGGTTGACTTTTATCTTTTTCCCAGACTTCTTGCAAAGCATTAATCAAACGTTGATTTTTTCCTGGAATTTCAATTTTAATTTTTTTAATCTCTTTTGTTGAAATATTTTCAAGATGAATTTTCCCAGAAACAGTTGCATCACCATCTTTCCCTAAAATCACATATAAAAATTCTTTATTTTCTACTTCTAAAGGAGGTTGAGAAGGGTTGTATTTATCAATTACTCGAGCAAAGCAGATATTAAAAAAGAAAACAAAGATTAAACTTAGACCCAAAATTTTAAAATTTCTTTTCATAAAAAAAGTTTTATTTAATTCAATTTTAATGTCAAGAGGTTGAAAAAATAAAAAAAGTTAGTATTCGTCATTAAATGCTTTTAATAAAGCTTTTAATAAAATTTTTATCTTTCCAGAAAATTTTTGAAAATGCATATTAAAGTGTTAACAAAATTTAAACGATCGGATAAAATTTGTTAACATTAAAAAATAAAAATAAAAAAAGAGCCGAGAGATCGGCTCAGGGAAAAAATTATTATTTTGCTTATCTCCTTACTCTTTTAAAAAGATCCAGCTATAATTACGAGCCGGGTCTGTGACCAACTTTATCCAGATGATTCCCTGTAAATTAACAGAATTCAAGTATTTCCCGAAATTATTATAATCAACACCGAATACTCTGGACTGGATGGGTTTCATTGCAACAATAATCCACTCTCCTGGGACCTGGTCTGGATATTGCAGACGCAACTGAGGTCCAACCTCGGGTGGGCACATACCTAACCCCAATTGTTCGGCTCTTTTGTAAACTTGGGTAAAGGTAGTTTTTTTCTTGAATCCAAGCTGTTTAAGTCTGACCTTCACCAGATTTACTTCGCTTTCCTCACTAGCCACTCTGAAACCTGGATCTTCAAGTATTTTCCATGCTCCGGCACTAATATCGTACCCTTGACTTTTTAAAACTTCTGGGAACTCATCCTTCTTAATTGTCCCGAGTCCAATCCTCTTCCAAACCTCAAACTTTACTTTCTTATCTTTCATTTCTTCTCACCTCCTAACTTTAAATTTAGATCACGGGCTCAACAAACTTTTAAACCAACTCGCACACTTCTTTTTTAAAGACAAGCCAAGGTATTATTGATGGTGAGATGTTTTCCTCCCACCACTGTGCTGCAGCAGGACTTTTCTTTCTAAGTATTTCTATGGCTATGCGAGTTTCTACTGGGTAGCCTCCCATATTTTCTGGTTTGTATTTAGAAATCACCCTTTGCCAAAATTCGTTCTCTGTTTCCTCTGTGGGGCCCTCTAATATTGTTTTGATAAACTCCCTGGGTTTTCCATAGTTCACTCCTACTTGTGAATCTTCGGGGGATGGAGTATTTTCAGCAACAGGTAGTTCTAACCCCACCCATTGCTCTCGAACCCACCTAGGAGCCTGTCCGGGCGGAACAGCCACAATTCGTATTTTTGCCATAAAATCTCACCTCCTTTTTTTGTGTCGCCTCGCTTACTTTGCTTTTTAACCATTGCTTGAATTTCTACTATCCCTCTTTATGTCCTCCCTGTAGGCGACTGGCTGGCTACTAAGTTCTTAGCAACCAATCAGTCGCCTACAGGTTCTCTCTCTCCCTATTTTTGTATTATTTCAAAGAACTAACTACCTCCTTTTTCAATTTACCAGGAAAACCTGGGCAAGATGAAAGAGAGTTTACCTCCTCTTCCATCTTGTACTTATAATATATCATATCTATTTTATTTCGTCAAGATTGAACATATCTTTGACAAATTACGGCTACCCATTAATAAATTCACACTCTAACAAAGAAAAGCCAAAATGTACCTCAATAAAAAAAGAGCCGGGAAGAGCCGGCTCAAAGGGAAAGTTAATTTTTTATTTTTCTTTTACGGTAGTGTCCTTTTTTCTTTCTTTCTTTTTCGTTGATTTCCTGAATTTTCGACCAATCAATCGGAGTATCTTCGGTGGATTGAAGAATTTTTATGGTTATATCTGCCACGCTTGACCACTCGATTGAAATACCTCCCTTTTGAATTAAATCTATCACTGCTTCAACTTCTTCATCAAAGAGATCAACATTTACCCAATTATGTGGATATGGTTTTCGTATTATTTTCCCTTTAAAGATACTTCCATTCATGTTGTATTTTCTAGGGATAAAGCAAATTTCCACTCCATACAAAAATTCTTCCCAAGGTTGCACTCCTTTAATAACGCGGATACTTGCTCCATATTCTCTAAACTTCTCTTTTTCTCCCTCTGTTAAAAGATCATCAGTTGCTATTATTGCAAACTCAACAGGTATTTCTTTTTCTTCATTAATGAGGAGAGTGTCTACTTCTACTTCTGTTGTTTCTTCATGACTTGCCAGTCCACCAGGAGTATGAATGAGATAAGTTCTTTTACTGAAGTTTACTTGCTGCGAGAGAATACTTCTTAAATATTCTCTCAAAGCCAACGCCACAATATCTGCATTTTTGAGTGCGATAGATTTGTATTGTTGCTCTAAAAATCTTATTTTTTGTTCCACCGGTAAGGCATCAAGGAAAAACTGGAATGTTTCTTCATCCTCCATTGCAACTTCTCCTATAATTTTGATTTCCTCGAAAGATGATTCTTTTATTTTGTCTGCAAAGGAGACAGGAATGATTGCATACTTTTCCGGACGCAGGAACTGGAGGCACTCTTTTATTCCCATTCTATCAATTGTTTCTCCAATTTTCTCTTTTGCCCATTTTTTAAACAAATTTTGTTCGAATTTTAACATTTCTTTCACCTCCTTTTTTACATGCCGTCCCGGGCGTCGTTATCCCCATTCTGGTATCACTTTCAGGTAATCATTGTGGGCGGCTGGCTAATCCTCCTTTAAAGGATCAATCAGCCACCCACAATGGGTTTTAAAAGAACTTTTTCATTTAAAATATAACAAATTTTTTAAAGAATGTCAAGGATTTAAATCCTCAAATCTTTGAATTTTTGATATTTTGATATATAAAAAGTTTTTATGAAGTTTTATCATTTACATTTACACTCTCATTATTCTCTTTTAGATGGACTTCCAAAAATTGATGAAATTTTAGAAATGGCAGAAAAAATGGGAATGGATGCTGTTTCATTAACTGATCATGGGGTAATGTATGGAACAATTGAGTTTTACTCAAAGGCTAAAAAGCGAGAAATTAAGCCAATTATTGGAGAGGAGTTTTATTTAGCCTATGAAACAATTGAAAAAAGGCGTCCAAAAATTGATGATAAAAGATATCACCTTGTTCTTTTAGCGAAAAATTTCAAAGGTTATCAAAATTTAGTCAAACTTACCACAAGGGCTTGGCTTGAAGGGTTTTATTATAAACCTCGAATTGATGAGAATTTACTTGAAAAATATTCTGAAGGTTTAATCTGTCTTTCAGGTTGTCTTCAAGGAAAAATTCCTCAAATACTTTTGCAGAGACGTTTTGATGATGCCCTCAAACTTTCCCAAAAATACCAAAGCATTTTTGGAAAAGATAATTTCTTTTTGGAACTTCAGTATCATCCCAAGATTAAAGAACAAGAAATTGCCAACAAAGGTTTAATTGAAATTTCAAGACAACTTAAAATTCCAATTGTTGCCACAAATGATTGTCATTATTTGAAAAAAGAAGACGCTGAGGCTCAGGATATTTTAATGTTAATTAACACCCAAGCAAAGCCTGATGATCCCGAAAGATTAACGATGATTTCTGATGATTTTTCTTTTAGATCTCCTGAGGAAATGATAAAGGCTTTTAAAGATTTCCCTCAAGCAATAGAAAACACAGAAAAAATTAAAGAAATGGTAGATTTGGAAATTCCTTTGGGGAAATATACTCTTCCTCATTTTTCTCTTCCCTCAGGAGAAACCCCAGAAAGTTTTCTTAAAAAACTTGCCTATGAGGGCGCAAAAAAAAGATTTGGCAAAATTTCAGATGAACTTAAAAAAAGGCTTGATTATGAACTTTCTGTAGTTGAAAAAACTGGTTTTAGCACTTATTTTTTAATTGCTCAAGACTTAGTCTTACAAGCAAAAAAAAGAAGCATTCTTGTTGGACCAGGCAGAGGTTCAGTAGCAGGTTCTCTTCTTGCTTATTGTCTTTTTATTACCGAAGTAAATCCTCTTAAATATGATCTTCTTTTTGAGAGATTTTTAAATCCAGAAAGAATTTCTCCTCCAGATATAGATATCGATTTTGAAGATAAAAGAAGGGATGAAGTAATTGAATATGCTCGTCAAAAGTTTGGCAAGGAAAATGTCGCTCAAATTATTACTTTCGGAACAATGGCAGCAAGACAAGTTGTTCGAGATGTTGGAAGGGCGCTTAGATATCCTTATACTTTTTGCGACAAGATTGCAAAACTCATTCCTTTTAATTTCACTCTTAAAGAAGCACTTGAGAAAATTGCTGAGTTTAAAAACCTTTATCTTTCTAAAAAAGAAGTAAAAAAAATGATTGATATTTCATTAAAACTTGAAGGGGTTGTTAGGCATGCTTCAACACATGCTTGTGGAATAGTAATTTCTCCTTTTCCTTTAATTGATCTCATACCTTTACAGTTTGCTTCTCAGAATGACAGAACAATTATTACTCAATATGATATGTACTCCGTTGATAAACTTGGTCTTCTTAAAATGGATATTTTAGGACTGAAGAATTTAACTTTAATAAAAGAAACCCAAAGATTGGTAAAAAAACTTAAGGGAGTTGAAATTAATTTAGAAAAAATTCCTTTTGATGATAAAGCAACTTTAGATTTGCTTTCCCAAGGAGAAACGACAGGGGTTTTTCAGTTAGAATCAGAAGGAATGAAAAATGCTTTACATGAGTTTAAAGTCCGAAGTTTTGAGGATTTAATTTTAATTTTAGCGATTTATCGTCCAGGTCCAATGGAATTAATTTCAGAAATGGTAAAAAGAAGGTGGAATCTGAAAAAGACAGAATACCTCCATCCTAAACTTGAACCAATTTTAAAAGAAACTTATGGCTTTCCAGTATATCAGGAACAAATAATGAAGATTGCTCAAGTTTTAGCAGGATTTAGTTTAGGAGAAGCAGACATTTTAAGAAAAGCGATTGGGAAAAAGAAAAAAGAACTTTTATATTCAATGAAAGAAAAATTTATTCAAGGATGCAAAAAAAATGGAATTTCTGA
>CAZRAI010000005.1:5733-18992 GCA_964598115.1 uncultured Candidatus Saccharibacteria bacterium
GTTTTTGATAAATTAGAAAAAAGAGAAAAAATTTTACACAACCTTGAAAAACTTTTGGAAATTGGAAGGTCTGCTCAAAAAAGAAAAAGAGGCAACCAAGCTTTTCTTTTTTCCAATCCAGGATCTTTCTTTTCTTTTAATTTAGAGAATCCAAAAGAGGAAATTGATTCTTTTCAAAAAATTCTATGGGAAAAAGAACTCC
Source organism: uncultured Candidatus Saccharibacteria bacterium (assembly GCA_964598115.1). Classification (GTDB taxonomy): domain Bacteria; phylum Patescibacteriota; class Minisyncoccia; order Minisyncoccales; genus CAZRAI01. Next base: position 5,936 of record CAZRAI010000005.1, read on the forward strand.
TTGGGGTTTTTGTTTCATCTCACCCTCTTGATAAGATAAAAGATAAAGAGAAAAAATACGCTCTACCTGTTTCTGAAATTAAATCCTCTTTTATAAAAACAAGAATTAAAATTGTAGGAGTAGTGACAAAAATTGAGAAAAAATCAGCCCGCAACGGAAGACCTCTTCTTTTTTTAGAAGTTGAAGATAAATCAGGAAAAATAGAAACAATTGTATTTGAAGAAGTATTCTCGCGCTCACCAGAGATTTTTCAAGAAAATAAAATTTTAAAAATTTCAGGGGAAGTTACTGAAAAAGATGGTGTTCCTAAGATTGTTGCTCAGGATGTAAAGGAGATAAAATGAAAAAATGGCTCAAAAAAAATCTAAAATTTTAAAAATAAGGCATTCTTTAGCTCATATTCTGGCAATGAGTGTAAGGGAAATTTTTAAAGAAGTAAAACTTGGAATTGGACCTGCAACTGAACAAGGTTTTTTTTATGATTTTTTAACTAAAAAACCAATCAAAGAAAGTGACCTTCTTTTAATTGAGAAGAAAATGAAAGAAATTATTCAAAGAAATCTTAAATTTTCAAAAAAATTTGTTTCCAAAAAAGAAGCCAAAAAAATTTTCCAAAATGAACCTTTTAAATTAGAGCTTCTGCAAGAAATTAAAGAAAAGGAAGTTTCAATTTACGAGACAAATGGTTTTGTTGATCTTTGCAAAGGACCTCATGTGAAAACAACAAAAGAACTTCAAAAAATTTCTTTTAAACTTTTAAAAGTTTCTGGAGCGTACTGGAAGGGAGATGAAAAAAAACCAATGCTTCAAAGGGTTTCTGGTGCTGCTTTTGAAACAAAAAAAGAACTTGAGGAATATCTTGAAAAACTGAAAGATTCAAAAGAGAGAGATCATCGACATTTAGGAAGAGTTCTTTCCCTTTTTGATATTGATGAAGATGTAGGAGCGGGTTTGCCTCTGTGGCATCCCAAAGGAGCCCTTTTGCGGCAAATTATAGAAGATTTTTTAATTAAGGAACATTTAAAAGAGGGTTATTTGCTTGTAAGAACCCCTCATATAGGTAAAGAAACCCTTTTTGAAAAATCAGGTCATCTTAAACTTTACAAAGAAAATATGTACTCCCCTATTAAGATTGAAAATGAGCGATATTTTTTAAAACCGATGAACTGCCCCTTTCATATCAAAATTTATCAAAGCAAGAAAAGGAGTTATCGAGATTTGCCTTTGAAGTTTTTTGAACTCGGAACGGTCTATCGCTACGAAAAGTCAGGAGTTTTGCAAGGGCTTGTGCGCGTAAGGGGCTTTACTCAGGACGATGCTCATATATTTTGTGAGAAAAAAAATTTAGAGGAAGAAATAGTGAAAGTTTTAAATTTTGGAAAAAAAATTTTCAAAAAATTTGGATTTGAAAACTTCCAAGTTTATCTTTCAACAAGACCTAAAAAATATATTGGTTCACTTAAAGAATGGAAAGAAGCTGAGAGTACTCTTAAAAAAGCATTAAAAAAAGTTGGTTTAGATTTTAAGGTAGATCCAGGGGAAGGAGTTTTTTATGGTCCTAAAATTGATATCAAAGTTAAGGATGTAATTGGAAGAGAATGGCAACTAACTACAGTTCAGTTTGATTTTAATCTCCCGCGAAGATTTAATTTATATTTTGTTCAAAAAAACGGAAAAAAAGAAAGACCAATAATGATTCATCGCGCCCTTTTGGGCTCACTTGAAAGATTTATTGCCCTTCTTTTAGAACACTACAAAGGTGCTTTACCTTTTTGGTTAGCACCAGAGCAAATCTGGATTGTACCTATAAATGATAAAGTAATGGATTATGCAAAAGAAATTTTTTCTTTGCTTAAAGAAAAAGAATATAGAGTAGTGATGAAAGATACCAAAGAAACTGTTTCTAAAAGAATAAGAGAAGGAGAAATTCAGAAAATCCCAATGATTGTTGTTTTAGGTGAAAAAGAAAAAAAAGAAAAAACAGTTAGCCTTCGCGAAAAAGAAAAAAAAGAAATAAAAAAACTTTCTTTGGGCAAATTTTTGGAGTATCTTAAATTACTCCCTTGACTGTTTTCTTTCAAAAAGTTAATTGCAACGGAGGGGGTGGGACTCGAACCCACAATCCCCAAAAATGGGGAACGGCTTAGCAGGCCGTCGCCTTACCCTTCGGCACACCCCTCCAAATTTCTGAAATTTATACCATAAAATTTCAAAAAATTCAATTTTCAAAAATTCCACCTTAAAATTTTTCTTTTTTTTGTGAGAGGTAGTAATTCTCTACGATCGTATAAAATTACTACTTTTCCTTAGAAGAGATTTTTTGGATTTGAGATTTTGTTTTTTTGATTTTGGAAATAAACTCTGAAAGAGAGGGTTTTAGTTCTTTGAAAATAACTTCTTTTTTAGATTCTCTTAGCTGATTTAACAATTCATCAACGAAGCTTCGAGACATGAAAATTACTTTTGAGAAGTTTAAAAAAACTTTTTTTTGATTTGTTTTTTTTATTTTTAAAACTAATTTTTTTGCCTCTTCGCGAAAAATTAAATATTTTTTTTGAATTAAAATTTCATTTTTCATACTTTAAAAACTTAAGTGATTATTTTGTAAAAATCAAGTTTCTTTATTGGAACCTCAAGCTCAATGCTCGTTCCTTTAAATTCTTTTTTAAGACGCTGAAAGTTAATTTTATTTTTTTGAATCAAAACCTTGGCAAAACCTGTTTTTATCAAAAGTTTTCCTTTAAGTGTCTCTGCGAGTTTTCTTATTGAATACAATCCAAATCCTCTTTCCTGAAAATTTTTAGTTGAGAGACCACTTAAGGCAAATTCAATAGCAGAAAAATCGTCTTTGGGAAAAATATTTTTCTTAAAATAAGACCTTCTTATTCCAACTCCACGATCTTCAACTTTAATTAGACATTGATTTTCTTTTATTTTTAAAACAATCAATCCTTCTTTAATTTGAGCATGCTCTTTTATATTAATAAAAAGTTCTGAAATAACATAGAAAATAAAATCAAAAAATCCTGATGGAAATTTAAACTTGCGGAAAGAATTAGTCAAAATTTCAAGTTCTTTATCGAAATTTTTAATGGAAACTTTTTTTTTATAATTAAATTTCATTAAAAGCAAAAATTCCTAAAGACCCTTTTCTTTTAGTTTTTCAATTAATTTTTTTTGCTCTTTTGTAAGTTTTTTGGGAAGTTTAATTTTAAGTTTTAAAATCAAATCTCCCCTTCCTGGAAAGAAACGATGAGGCATTCCTTTTCCTTTAACTCGCAGTTCTTTTTTATCAAAAAGAGGAGGGATTTTAACTTTAATTTTTTTTCCCTCAATTGTTGGAACCTCAATTTCTCCGCCAAGTAAAGCTTCGGAAAGTTTTATTTCTCTTTTTATCAAAAGATCATCTCCTTTTCTTTCAAAAAGATGATGTTTTTTTATTTTCACTTTAATATAAAGATCTCCTCCTAAATTTCCTTTATGAGGAATTTTTATAATCTCTCCATCAGCAATTCCTCGGGGAAGAAAAAATCTCACTTTTTCTTTCACCTCAACTTCACCCCTTCCCTTACAAAAAGAGCAAGTTTTTTGAGCTATTTTTCCTCGTCCCTTACAATAAGGGCAAGTTTGAATTCTCCTGAAAGTTCCCCAAAAAGTTTCTCGGACGCTCTCAACCTTTCCTTTGCCCTGGCAAAAATCACATTTTTTCCATCCTTCTTTTAAATCTACACCTTCTCCATGACATTTTTCACATATTTTTTTTCTTTTTATTTCAATTTCTTTTTCTCCTCCAAAAAAAGAATCCTCAAGAGAGAAAGAAACTTCAACTACAATATCCCCTCTTTTTGTTTTTCTCTCCTCAAATGGCCAAAATCCTTCCCATTCACCAAAAAAGTCCTTAAATTCTTTAAAAAGTTCTTCCAAGTCAAAAAATCTGGTAAAATCAAAAGAAGAATAATCAATTCCTGGCTCAAAATCTCCTCCAAATTTTCTTGCTCTATCATATTCTTCTCTCTTTTTTTTATCAGATAAAATCTGATAAGCCTCATTTATTTCTTTAAATTTTTCAGGGTCTCCTCCTTTATCAGGATGATATTTGTGAGCCAGGCGGAAAAAGGCTTTTCTTATTTCGTCGTCTGAAGCGTCCTCAGGTACTCCTAAAATTTTGTAATAATCTTTCATAAAACGAGAATTTCTTTTTCAGTTTTTTCTTTTTTAATCCTTAAAAATTTTATTTTTTTCAAAAATTCAAAAAGTATCCACGCTAAGGGCAGATACAAAAGACAAAGGAGAGAAAAAAATCCTCTGATTAAAACAAAAGATAAAAAAATTAAAGAAACAGAACCCAAAAGTTCTTTTTTCTTTTTTTCCTCTTTCTCCTTTTTTTCGAAATTTTTCACAACTTGATAGTTTAAAATCCAGTAGATGGCATCTTTCATTTTTTCATTTCCTTTTATTTTTTTGCCTGAAAATTCTGAAAATTTTTTGTGGCCATCTTTCAAATAATCTTTTTTGAGTTTTTCTATCATTTCTTTACCAAGTTCGATTTCTATCGCTCCTGCAAAAGGAAGTTCCACTTCTCTTTTCTCTTTCAAAACCGGGCTTTTTGAAAGATTTTTTTCAAAGTTTTTTATTAAAAACTCATCTATCGTCATTTCTCCTAACTTAATTTCTTTTTCTTTTGGGAAAAGAAACTCTCCTGCTTTTTTTTCAACGCTTGGCCATAAATAATCAAAAAATCTTTTTGGAAAATGAATCTTTCCCTCAAGTCCTTTTGGGGAAAGAAAAATTAAAATTGAAAGAAACACTGAGAATCCTAAAAAAAACCAAGAAAAGACGCGTGAAGAAAAATAAAAAAAAGGAATTTTTAAAAAAATTTTCTCAAAAGTTTCCTTCTGGGAGAGAGCAAAAACTCCGCTTAGAAAAAAAACTAAAAAGCCAAAAATTAAATAATTGATTTTTGATATCTTAAATGAAAAAATCAAAAAGAAAATCAAACTTTCTAAAAAAAGAAGAAAGAAACTCCATTTTTTACGAAAGCCGATGCTTAAGAGCAAAAAAGAAAAAAGCAAAGCAAAAAGGGAAATCAAAAATTTGAAAAAAGAAAAGGGTTTTTTTTCAAAAAATAATCCTTGATATAAAAGAAAAAAAGTTAAAAAAAAGAACAAAAAAAAGGAAAAAAGGATGAGGACTCTTTTAACAAGAACTTTTTTATCTTTTGACATTTATTTTTTATAAAATCTCTTTCCTATTTCTTGTAAGGAGAGAGAAAGAACGTCCATTTTTGATTTAATTTCATCAATATTGTCTTTTTTTAAACTTTCTTCGAGGTCTTTTATTTTTTCTTCAATTTCCTTTTTCAAAGATTCATCAATTTTATCCTTGAAATCAGAAAGAGTTTTTCTGGCACTGTAAATTAAAGCATCGGCTTGGTTTTTTGTTTCGATAAATTCTTTTTTCTTTCTATCCTTCTCTGCATGCATTTCTGCTTCTTTTTTCATTCGTTCAATTTCTTCTTTTGAAAGTCCAGTTGAACCCTCAATTCTGATTGATTGCTCTCTTCCGGTGGCTTTATCTTTGGCCCTAACTTGTAAAATTCCATTGGCATCAATGTCAAAAGTTACTTCAATTTGAGGAACACCTCTTGGAGCAGGAGGAATTCCATCTAAAATAAACCTTCCTAAAGATTTACAATCTCTTGCTAAAGGTCTTTCTCCCTGGACAATATGAATCTCAACTGATGTTTGATTGTCAGTTGCAGTAGAGAAAATTTGAGATTTTTTGGTCGGAATAGTGGTATTTTTTGGAATGATGATTGTATTAATTCCACCAAGAGTTTCAATTCCAAGTGAGATAGGAATTACATCTAAAAGTAAGACATCTCTTACCTCGCCTTTAAGTACTCCTCCCTGAAGAGCTGCGCCACAGGCAACAACTTCATCCGGATTAATTTCCTTGCAAGGTTCTTTTCCAAAAAGTTTTTTTACCTCTTCTTGAATCCTTGGCATTCGAGTCTGTCCTCCAACTAAAATTACATCATCAATCTCTTCAATTTTATAACCTGCTTCTTCTACGGTTTTTTTAGTAAGTTCAAGTGATCTTTCAATGAAGGGGAGGGTCATTTCTTCAACTTGAGCGCGTGATAAAGTATAGGAAAGATGCTTAGGCCCAGTCTCATCAGAAGTGATAAAAGGAACATTTATTTCAGTTTGAAAAGTTGTTGAAAGTTCTTTTTTTGCTTTCTCTGATGCTTCTTTTATCCGTTGAAGGGCTAAGGGATCTTTTGATAAATCTATTCCTTCATCTTTTTTGAATTTCTCAATAATCCAATCCATAATTTTTTTATCAAAATCCTCTCCTCCCAAGTGATTATCACCTCCAGTTGCTTTCACCTCAATTGTTTCTGGAGCGACATATAAAACCGAAATATCAAAAGTTCCTCCTCCAAAATCATAAACAGCAATTTTATGTTCTTTCTTTTTCTCAAATCCATAAGCCAAGGCAGCTGCTGTTGGTTCATTGATAATTCTTTTTACCTTAAATCCAGCAATCTCCCCCGCTTCCTTTGTGGCTTTTCTTTGAGCATCATCAAAATAAGCCGGGCAAGTAATTACCGCTTCTTCAATTTTCTCTCCAAGTTTTGCTTCAGCATCTTGTTTAAGTTTTTGCAAAATCATTGCAGAAATCTCTTGAGGAGTGTACCATTTATCTCCCATTTTCACTTCAACTCGATCATTTACTCCTCCCCTAACTTCATAAGGAAGTCTTTTAATTTCCTCTTGGACTTCTTTATCAGAAAACCGCCTTCCGATTAAGCGTTTAATACAAAAAATAGTATTTTTAGGATTGACAATTGCCTGTCTTCGTGCCAAAGTTCCAACAAGCCTTTCTCCTGTTTTTGAAATTGCAACCACAGAAGGAGTAGTTCTTTCTCCTTCTTGGTTCTCAATCACCTTTGGCTTTCCTGCTTCTAAAGTTGCCATGCAGGAAAATGTTGTTCCGAGATCAATTCCTAAAATTTTTGGCATATTTTTATCTCCTTCAAGAAGAAAAACTTCTTCTTGAATTTATTTCAAAATTTTTGAAATTTTGAAAATTTTATTTTACCTTTACTTTAATTGCTTTAGCTTTTTCTTTCTCAACTTTTGGTAAAGTGATCTTCAGAATTCCATCTTTCATCTCTGCCTTAGCTTCTTTTGCTTTTACTTCAACTGGCAGGGTAATCACTCTCTCAAAAGCCCCTTTTTTAACTTCTTTTCTGAAATAATTTCTTTTTTTCTCCTCTTTTGTTTCTTTTTTCTCTCCTTTAATTCTCAAAGTTTTATCTTCAAGAGAAACATCTATTTCATCTGGTTTAATTCCAGGTAAAGAAGTTTCAACCACAATATTTCCTTTTTCTTCATAAACATCAACCTCTGGAATTCTTACCCCTCTTAAAGGAATAATTGGGAAAAGATCCCAATCTTCTTCAAAAAATCTTTCTAAATCTTTAAAAGGTTCCCAGCGTACTAAAGCCATATTTTTATTTTTTTGCTTTTCCGACCTTTACTTTAGCAGGGCGCAAAAGTTTTTTATCTAAAAAATATCCTTTTTCAAAAACTTCTAAAATTTTTCCTTCTTCGCCTTCTGCCCACTCAACTGCTTCGTGCAATTTTGGTAAAAACTTTTCTTTCTTCTCAATTTCTTTTACTCCTTCTTTTTCCAAAATCTTTTTTACCCTTTCTTTTATTTTTATCACTCCTTTTATCCAGTCAAGATAATTTTTTTCATTGATTTTTTGAAGTTCTTTTTCTGCTCTTTCAAAATCATCAAGAACTTTTAAAAATTCAAGAAAGATTCTTTTTTTAATCTGCCATTCTCTTTCTTTTATTCTTTCCTCTTCATCTTTTTTGTAATTTAAAAAGTCAGCTCTTTCCTGTTGCCAACCACGAAGGTATTCTTCTTTTTCCTTTTTAAGTCTTTTTATTTTTTCTTTGAGTTTTTGAAGTTTTTCTTCTGAAGAAACCAAATCTTCTTTATATTCAAGTTCTTCTTTTTTCATAAACAAAAAAATAATTTAAAAAATTTGAATTCTTTGTCAAGAATTAAAGCAAATATTGGTTAACTTTTGTCCTTGACGAAATTTCATTAATTTGAGAATATAAAAATGAAGGTGAGAAAGGATGAAAACTACTAGAGACATAATAGAAGAAGTAGTGATGGGCCATTTGTACTGGAGAGAAATAGAAAGAGAAACAGAAATAGAGAAACTAGAGGGAGAAGTAAAAATAATAATAAAGACAAAAACACACGAAACGACAATATTTAGCAAGGTCTGTCCAAATGAGGAAGATCTTGACAAAATAAGAAAAGAGATAACAGAGGAATACAGGATTCCGATCATTTTGGAAAGTGGGCGAAATGAAATCAGAATTGTCGTTAATGAACGAGAAAAATTATGGGAAGAGTCCTGTCTATCGTGAACAAAACTTTTCTTAAAAAAAGTTTAAATTTCAATTTTCTCTTTCTTCTCTTTTTCAAGCTCGCGAAAGCTTTAGTTAAAGTTTGCGGATTTGAAAAAAAGGAGAAATTTTAAAAAGCTTTTCTCTTGTGAAAATTTTTGTGGGTGAGGTATAATTTAAATTTTTATAAGATTTTTTATGACACTTGAGAAAAGATATCAGCCTCAAAAAATTGAAAAAGAAATTTATTCTTTCTGGGAAAAAGGAAAATTTTTTTTACCCCAAAAAACTAAAAAAAGATGGTCGTGCCTGATGCCCCCTCCTAATGCGAATGGACCTTTACATCTTGGGCATGCAGTTTTTATTACCATTCAGGATGTGCTTACCCGATTTTGGCGAATGCGAGGATATGAGACACTTTGGCTTCCAGGGTATGACCATGCAGGGTTTGAAACTCAAGTAGTTTTTGAAAAAGAACTTGAAAAAAAAGGAAAATCCAGATTTGAAATGCCACCTCAGGAATTTTTCAAAGAATGTCTGGAATTTGTGAAAAAAAATATTAAGGAGACAAAAAAAGGACTAAAAATTTTGGGTGCTTCTTGTGATTTTTCAAAAGAAAGATTTACGATGCAAAAGGAAGTTGTTAAAATTTTTTATGAAAGTTTTGAAAAACTTTTTAAAAAGGGATTGATTTATCGAAAAGAGCGAATTGTCAATTGGTGCCCAAAACATCAAACTTCTCTTTCTGACCTTGAAACCATATCTGAAGAGAGAGAAGATTTTCTTTACTACATTAAATATCCTTTAGACAATAAAAAAGAAGAGATTATTATTGCTACAGTTCGTCCAGAAACAATTTTTGCCGATGTTGCAGTTGCAGTAAATCCAAAAGATGAAAGATACAAAAAATTTTTTGGGAAAAAAGCAGTTTTACCCCTTGTTGGACGCCTACTTCCTGTAATCAAAGACAAAGAAGTAAAAATGGATTTTGGTTCAGGCGCCCTTAAAATCACTCCTTTTCATGATCCTTTAGACTTTGAAATTGGAAAAAGACACAATCTCCCTTTAATTGAAGTAATTGATAAAGAAGGAAAATTGAAACTTGATGAAATAATAAAAGAAGCAAGAAAAAACAAAGGAGAAGTTGAGTTCTTAAAAAAAATTAACCATTTATCTTCTGATGTTTCGCGCAAAAAAGTAGTGGAATTTTTAGAAAAAAAAGGATTTCTTTTTAAAAAAGAAAAAATTAATCATACAGTAAGTTTGTGTTATAAGTGCAAAACTAAAATAGAACCTCGTCCTCAAAAAACATGGTTTTTAAAAATGAAAGATCTTGCAAAAAAAACTGAAAAAGTAATCAAAAAAAACGAACTAAAATTTTTCCCTTCACGCTTTAAAAAAATATCATTGCATTGGCTAAAAGAAATTCGTGATTGGAATATTTCTCGCCAAATTTCCTGGGGAATTGAAATGCCAGTTTATTTTTGTCAAGAAAAACTTTCAAAAAAATGCCAAAAGAATGAAGGGATAATTGTGAGTTCAAAAAAAATCAAAAAATGTCCTTTTTGTGGTTCTAAAAAAATAAAAAAAGAAAAAGAGGTTTTTGATACTTGGTTTTCTTCATGCCAGTGGCCCTTTGCAACGCTTAAATCCTTTTCTAAAAAACTTTATCAAAAATTTTATCCCTACAATCTTTTAGAAACAGGTTATGATATTTTGTTTTTTTGGGTTTTAAGAATGGTAATTATGTCTTTAGCAATTGAAAAAAAAATTCCTTTCTGGCATGTGGTTTTGCATGGAATTGTGAGAGATAAGAAACATCAAAAAATGTCAAAATCAAAAGGAAATGTTATCTCCCCTTTTTTAATGATCGAAAAATATGGAGCAGATGCATTGCGCATGAGTCTTGTTTTTGATCAAGAAATGGGTTCAGACATTATTTTTTTTGAAGAAAAGGTAGTTGCTCAAAGAAATTTCACTCAAAAAATTTGGAGTGCTGCACGCTTTGTTTTAATGAACCTTCCTGAAAATTTCTCACTCAAAAAAATAAAACCTTCTCTCATAAAAGAAGACAGATGGATTTTGAAAGAACTTAAAAAAACTGAAAAAAAAGTAACCCGATTTTTAGAGAATTACAAAATTCACCTTGCTGCTAAAGAAATTTACCATTTTTTTTGGAAAAAATTTTGTGATAAGACAATTGAAAATTGCAAAAAAAGAATTTATGGAAAGAAAAATAAAAAAGATTTCAGCGCTGAATGGATTTTATCAGTGGTTCTTTTGCGCTCTTTAAAATTACTTCATCCTTTTGTACCTTTTATTACTGAAAAAATTTATCAAGTGCTCCCTTTCAAAGAAAAAAGGGCTCTCATTATTGAAAAATGGGAAGTTTAAATAAATTTAAACCTTTAGTTTCAAAGGAAATTCCGCCCCTTTCAAAAGATATTATCTTTCTTTGGTCATCACAGTTAATTTGGCAGTTTTCTGCAGGAATGATGGGTATTTTTTTGCCGATTTTTATTTTTACTTTTTTTGAAAAAAACTTAGAAAAAGTATTTTTTTTCTATATTCTTGTATTTTTTGTCTCTGCTCTCTTTTTGCCCTTAGGAACCAGAATAGGACTTAATTTTTTAGGAATTAAAAAGAGTCTTATTTTTTCCATTCCCTTACTTAGCTTTTATTATTTTTGCTTTTATCTTTTAGATAAAGGAAATTATTATTTTATTTTAATTTTTGCAGCTTTTTTGGTAGCTTTTTTTCGCTCATTTTATTGGACACCTTATCATGTGGATTTTTTAAAATTTTCTCAAAGAAATGTTAGGGGAAGACAATTCGCTTTATTTTCTGCCTCCTTGTTTTTGGTAGGAGTAGTTGCGCCAATCACTGCAGGATTAATCATTAAAAATTTTTCTTTAAAATTTCTTTTTTTAATTTCATCAATTATTGTCTTTTTTTCAATTTTTCCTCTTTTAAAAATAAAAAAGACTCAGGAAAAATTTTCTTTTGGTTATTTTCAAACATTTAAAACTCTTTTTTCGAAAAAATTTAGAAAATTTTTTGTGGGACTTTCTGCTATAGGCGCTGAAGAAGCAGTTGGAACAATCATTTGGCCCATTTTTATTTTTGAAATTTTAAAAGGAGATCATTTCGCAGTTGGAGGAATTACAGCAATTGTTGTAGCATCAAGTATGTTTTTGTACCTTATCACTGGAAAATATACCGATAAAATAAAAGATAAAAGAGAGTTTTTCAAACCAGTAAATTATTTTTATTCTCTTGGGTGGGTTCTAAAAAGTTTTGTTAATTCTGCTTTTCAAATATTTGCAGTGAATACTTATCATTCCTTTATGGCAATTTTAAGAGGGGTTCCTTTTGGTACTTTTATATATGAAATGATGGCAGACAGTGGGCATTATGTTGATGAATATACTACTTTACGAGAGATGGCTCTCAATGTCGGGAGGGTTTTAATTTTTCTTCTTTGCATTTTTCTTTCTTCGGTTTTTAACCTTAATATTAATTGGATATTTTTTATAACTGCTCTTGTTTCTCTTGTAATTAATTTGTTTTAAGTTGCTTTCTCCACTTCACTATATTGACATTTTTTGAGATAGTGCTAAATTAAAAGGGTCTCTAAAAGTGTTAGGAGGTGAAAAAATGGAGAGGGAAGAAATTAAAGAAATTATAAAGAAAGAACCTTGGCAGATAATGAGAGAAGAGAAAAGTATTGAAAATATTTTGGAAAAGTTTGGTGCTCTTTGGAAATTTCCAAATCGTCCTTCTGAACCACATGCTTGGTTAACCCCAGTTTTTCATGGCGATAGTTATGTTAATTTAGACTTTATCCTAAGTTTTCCAAATCTGAGAAAACTTATTTCTGCAATGCTTGGTGCAATGATAGAAATTAAAATAAAAGGTAATTTAAAACAAGAAATAGATATGATTGTTTCTTCAAGTAATTCTGCTTTATTAGGAGAGGCTCTTTCAGGTAGTATAGGAGCAATTTTTGCTTCCACTGAAAAGGTAAATCAAGTCCAAAAATGGACAAAGGCATTTGAAATACCTGCGTCTACAAGAATTTTACAGGTTGAGGATGTTGTTAGCACTTTAAAAACAGCCAAAGAAGTAAAAAAAGCAGTTTTAGAAAAGAATCCTCAGGTTGAATTTATAAAAGACAAAGATGGAAACACAATTATTGCATCTGTTGTTTTTTTCAGATCAGAAATACGCCTTTCTGGCTATCGGGTATTTGCTTTAAGGGAAATGAAATCTCACCTATGGCTTTCAGAAAATTGTCCTCTTTGCAAAAAAGGAAGTCCTGCTTTGGAACCTAAGAAAAATTGGAAAAGATTTATTGAGTTTTGACGACATAAAAAACAATTTCTTTCTTTTTTTATTTTTATATTTTTATTTTGAAACTATTAAAATCATTAAAAACTCCAATATGGAAAAGATTTCAAAAAAGAGAAAATTGCATTTTTAAATTATTGGGCGCGGCAGGATTCGAACCTGCGACCCCCACTTTATAAGAGTGGTGCTCTGCCACTGAGCTACGCGCCCATGCCGGGGCTGGGAATCGAACCCAGATCCCACGGTTTTCAGCCGTGTGCCGTGAC
>CAZRAI010000006.1:0-17653 GCA_964598115.1 uncultured Candidatus Saccharibacteria bacterium
AAGGAATTATTAAAATTGCTGATCTTTTAAAAAAAGAAAAAGAAATCAAATTTTGCCTTTTTGGAAAAGTTTATTTCAAAGGAAAAGAATATCTAAAAGAGATCTCAAAAAGAGAAAACATTTCCTATCATGGCTCTGTGGATGAAAAAGATTTACCCTATCTTTACAATTTATCCTATCTTTTCCTTTTTCCTTCTTTTTATGAAGGTTTTGGTCTACCAGTCCTTGAAGCAATGCAATCAGGAGTTCCTGTTTTGACATCAAACACCTCTTCCTTGCCAGAAGTTGTTGGAAAAGAAGGAATTATCCATCATCCTCAAGATTACAAAAACTTTGCTAAAGATATCAAAAGACTTTATGAAGATGAAAAATTCTATCAAGAAATGCAAAAAAAAGTTCTCAATCAAGCAAAAAAATTCTCTTGGGAAAAATCGGCAAGAGAGCTTCTTCAAGTTTTTATTTCCTTATTTTAGAAAGGGCTTGTTGAGCAGCAACAATAACAGGATAAATTGTAGGAGCAGGCGTTATTAAAGGATGAGTAGATATTTGCAAAAAGTCTAAATCATAAATTGTCATTTCTTCTTGAATAAGAACCCCTAAAAGATTTACAAGTTCTGCACATCTTTGAGAACCCGTTAGTTGAGCACCCAGAAGCCTTCCCGAAGCTTTAGAGAAAATTAATTTCAATTTTAATTTTTGAGTATCAGGCAAAGAGGCTGGATGATGATCAGGACATATAGTCTCCCCTACTACAAAATCAAATTTTCCCTGGAGAGCTCTTTTTTCAGTCAATCCTGCCACTCCGAAAATTTTATCTCCAACAAAAGTGCAAAAAGAAGCTAAAGTTCCTTTATTTTTTTTGAGAATTTTCATCTCATATACATTTGTTCCTGCAATTCTTGCCTCATAGGTAGCGGTTGAGGCTAACATTATTGGAATATGGCGACCGGTAAAAAAATCCCTTGTCTCAGCACAATCTCCAACCGCAAAAACATCTTGGACTGAGGTTCTCATATACTCATCTACCCAAATTCCTCCATAACTTCCTATTCTTATGCCTGCTTTTTTTGCCAAACTCACATCTGGACGTGCTCCAACCGAAACAATTACTGAATCTGCTTTTATTTCCCTTCCATCCTCTAAAACTACAGATTCAACTTTTTTTTCTCCTTTTATTTCTTTAACAACTGCATTTGTAAAAATTTTTATTCCTTTTGAAAAAAGTTTCTCTTCAATTTCTTTGGCAAGATCCTCATCAAAACTTCCTCCTAAACAATGCGGACTTTTTTCAATAATAGAAATGTTTAAGTTTTGAAAAAAGGAAAGATCTTCAGCAATTTCCACCCCAATGAATCCTCCTCCGATGATGACGATATCTTTAGAGTTCATAACTGCCTCTTTTAGTTTTTTGAGGTATTCTAAATCTTTTTTAATTAACCAAACGCCTTCTTTTTCAATCCCGGGGATAGGTAACAAAAATGGCTTTGATCCAGTTGCTAGAATCAATTTATCATAAAAAATTTCTTCTTCTTTTAAAACTACCTTTTTAGAAGGAAAATCTATTTCTTTGGCTTCATCAATGATTAAATTAATTTCATTCTTTTTAAGAGGTTCATCTGGAAGAATATCCTGATCAACTGATTTTAAACGATAAAAAATATAAGGAATGCCACAAGGAATAACACTTCTTTTTTTGTTTCTCACAAGAGTAATTTTTGTTGAAGGATAATTTTTCCTAGCAGTAGTAGCACTAATTATTCCTGCTGGCCCTCCACCAATAATCAAAATGTCTGTTTTAATCATAATTTTTATTACACTGTTTTTGGCATTAGAATATAAAGATAATCTTCTTCACCCAAACCTTGTAAAAAAGATGGGCTTTCTTTAGAATTCACCCCAAAAAAAACTTCAGAAGAATCAATTAAAGAAAGCCCTTCAAGGAGATATTTCCAGTTAAAAGTAATTTCGTTTTCATCACCTTCAATTTTTCCTTTAATTTCATCTCTTGCTTCTCCTATTTCAGAGCGTGAAATTAAAGTGATTTTTTCATCTTTCGGAGAAAATTTAAACTGAATATCTTCAATTTTTCCAGCAAAAAGACTTAAAGTTTTAATCTTTCTTTGAAGTTCCTCTTTTTCCAAAATTGCTTTTGTTTGAAAAGTTTTAGGAATAATTTCTTTATATTGAGGAAAAGAACCTTCAATTACTTTTGAAACCAAAAAAATCTTTGCCTCAAGAGGATCAGATGGTTCAAAAGAAAATCCCATTTGGTTTGGAGAAAGATGAATTTTAAATTCTCCGTCAAAATTTAAAGAAAAAATTTTTTCTACTTCTTTTGCGGTTTTTTGAGGTAAAATTATCTCCTGTGGTTCAACTTCTTCCTCAAGGTCTACTTTTTTTTCTGCCAGTCTTATACTATCTGTACCCACAAGATAAAGTTTGTTTTTTTCAAACTTTAAAAGAACTCCCGAAATTTCTATTCGCGACTCAGTGGGTGAAACAATCTTTGAAACTTTAGGCAAAGAAGAAATAAGATTTGCTGGAAAAACTTTAATTTCCTTACCTGAAACCTGAGGAAGACTTGGAAATTCTTCTGGATCTTCAGTTAAAATCTTGGCTTCAAAATTATCTACTTTTGCCACCAAATAGTTTTCCCTTTTTTCAAACTCAATTTCTTTATCTTCTGGAAAACTTCCTACAAAATCAGAAAGGACTTTTCCTGGAATGGCAATTTTTCCTTCTTTTTTAAACTCAACAGGCAAAACGAAGGTCAAACCTATTTCTAAATTGGTTACTGACAAAAAAAGAGAGTTCTCTTTTATTTCTAAAAGAAAATCATTTAAGATTGGAAGAGTAGAGGAATCTCCAGTGATTCTTTGAGCAAGAGAAGAAATTTTTTTAAGTTTTTGAGAAGAAACTTTAAATTTCATTAATCTTAATAGTTTTATAATATTTTATCTTATTATTGTTATTATTGCAATGGATTATGGGGAAAACTAAACTGCTTTTGATTTTTTGAAAATATTTTTGGGGAATTTTTGGTTAAAAATCAAGGAAATCTTTTTTAATTTCTTCAATTTCTTTTTGAAAATTCACATCTTTTTCAATTTTTTCCTCAACTTTTTTAATTGCATAGCCAATGCTTGTATGGTCTTTATTGCCAAGTTTTATTCCAATTGCAGGTAAAGAAAGATTTAATTTTTTTCTTAAAAAGAAAGCAACAACTTGCCTTGCTTGAGAAATTTCTTTTTTGCGTGAAGAGGAAAGAATATCCTCTTTTTGGAGTTTGTAAAATTGAGCAATTTTTTTAATTACCTCCTCTACTGAAGGTTTTTTCTCTTTTTTTTCAAAATGGTCTTTGACTTTCTTTTTTGTTTTTTCAATCGATTTTTCTTGTAAAAAGAAAACTAAAGCAAAATTCAAGGCTCCTTCAAGTTCTCTGATGTTTTTTTTGATGTTTTTTGCAATGAACTCTAAGATTTCATAAGGTAAAGTACCTTCCTTTTCTTCAAGTTTTTTTTCCAAAATGGCTAACCTTTCTTCATAACTTGGAAATGAAATGTCTGCAATCATTCCACCTTCAAACCTTGATTTTAGTCTTTTTTCAATTTCAAGTGCTTTTGGAGGGCGATCCGAGGATAAAACAATTTGTTTTTGGTAATGGACTAAACTTTCAAAAATTTGGAAAAAGACATCTTGCGTTTTTTCTTTTCCTTCAAGATATTCAACATCATCTACAATTAAAATTTCAAAGTTTTTGTACTCTTTTGCTACTTCTTCTGTGTTTTTTTGACGCAAAGAAGAAACGATTTCATTTGTAAGTTCAGGGCAGGAAATGTATTTTACTTTTTTTGTTTTTTTTCTAAAAATTTCATTTCCAATGGCTTGTAAAAGATGAGTTTTTCCCAAACCTACCGGTGAGTAGACAAAAAAAGGATTATAAAATTTTCCTGGATTTTCGACTATTCCTTTAGCACAATTTCCTGCAAGTAGATTAAAAGAGGAAATGACAAAATTTGAGAAACTGTATTTTGGAGAAAGACCGCTTTTGGAAAAGGAAAAAATTCCATTATTAAATGAGCGCTTAAAAAATTGATTTTTGTGATTTTTGGAAGAGGAAATAATTAGTTTTATTTTCTCTATTTTAGGATCGATTTGTTTTGTTGTTTCTAAAATCTCTTTTTTAAATTTTTTTTCTAAAAACTCTTTGGCAAAAATACTTGGACAGGTAAGGATAATTTCTTTTGGGTTTTTTTCTAAAATTTCTATTTTGCGAAAAAAAGTATCAAAACTTGGCTTGGGAATTTTTTTTTGCAAAACCAACAGGACATTTTGCCAAAAAGTTTTCTCTTGCATGGAAGGTAAAAAGTCTATTATTTATTTATAAAAATTTTTGTCAAAGGAAAAAATTGGGGAAAAATTGGGGAAAATTATGTCAAAAAGAAAATGGAGCTTTTAAAAAGAAAAAAAACAAAATCCGGCAGAAAAATTTTAAAAAGAAGGAGAAAAAAAGGGAGATGGAAAATTTGCCCGGTGTGAGTGAAATTCTGCAGAGAATTTAAAATTAATGAGATATCTCAAATCTTTCAAGTAGTTTTTTAAGATCTGCGCAATTTTCAGGATCAAATCCACCGCATTTGTTGTAGATTGAATGAAACCAATCTCGCCACCATCCAACACTTCCTTCGTATGTAGGATGACCCGGATTATAGCCTGCTACTCCTCCTGCTTTAAGCTTTCTTGCCATCGCCACAAGGGCATCTTTTAAATTCCAAGGATTTCCTGGCCATCCATACTTCATCCAAACACTTGGTTCAAATTGAGAAGGACCCATTGCCCAAGTGGGTGAAATGGGCATTTTATTGGGATCAAGTCCATATTGACGGCAAATCCAATAAAATATTTCACATTCACTTCCATGAGAGGAGGGAGAAAAAGAAGCAAGATTACATAAACCTTTTGATCTTTTTCCGCTTGGAAACACGAAACCTTCTTTTGTTGAACATTTTTTAGTTGCTCTTTCTCTAATGACATTATCACTTACTTGCCAGGAGGGCCAACCACTTTTTTTATAACCGCTATATTCTTTTATCTTGAAATTAATACATCTTTGAATATTTTCTTCTAAAGAGCCTTTATTTATTCCTTGATAAGTTGCAAGATTTGTTTCTTTCATTAGGACAGCTAATAGTAGAAACTTATCTACTTTCTCTTTTTGAGAAGCATATTCGACTGCTTCAATAATTTCTGACCAAGATACAGTACGACCCAAGGTGATGGATAAAAAACCAGTAATTTTTTGGATGTTTTTTCTTAATTGATCTAATTGCCATTGAAGAGAAATTATTTCCTTTTCAAGAGGGGTTTTTGCTTCTTTAAATTTTGCTAAAAGATATTCTTTTTGCTTTTTTCTTAAAGAAAGATTTTGGCGTGAGAGTTCGAGAGAGAGTTTATATTTCTCTTTCTCTTCTTTTTTTCTGATTAAGTTTTCTTTCTCTTTTTCAATTTCTTTTTTGGCTTTTTGAATCTCTTTTACTGATTCTTGAAGTTTTCTTTGGAGGGCATCTCTTTCTGCGATTTTAAAAGAAAACTCTGAAAGGGAACCATCAAGAAAAATTTCAACAGGATTTGTTAAAGAGACAAAATAAACTTCTTTAAGTAAAGACCTTAAAAGTTTTTTTTGGTAACTGAGTGCTTTTTCAAGTTCTTTAAGGTCTTTCTCTCTTTTTTTAATTTCTTTTTGAAGTTGATAAATAGAAAGTGAAAGATAATTTACTTGAGCATTAAGGTAAGAAAGATCCCGATTAATTCTTGAGACTAAATATTTTGTAGAAGATTCTTCTTTTTCAATCTCTTTAAGTTTTTGTTCTTTTTCTTGCTTTTCTTTTTCAATTTCTTCTTTTTCTTTTTGGCAAGTGTTATAAATAGAAGAGAGAATTTCCTCTGGGCATTCTTTTTCAATTTTTTCAATTAAATCTGCAGAAGGACAGGTGTTTTTATATTTTTCGCAGTTGATTTCTTCCCCTAAAATCAAAGAGGGTAAAAAAAGACTTATCAAAACGAAGACCACAAGAATTCTTCTCATAAAATCTTTTTTGAACGTTCTTTGTATAAGACCTCTTTTGTTTGATACCTTTTTATACTTTCTATTATACCTAGGCCAATAAAATTAAAAATCAAAGAAGAACCTCCATAAGATAAAAAAGGCAAAGGAACACCAGTGATTGGCAAAAGCCCTAAATTCATCGCCATATTTAAAAATGTTTGAAAAGCAAGATAACTTCCAAAACCAGAACAAATCAACTTTGAAAAGTTTGTTTTTGCTTTTTTTGAAATTTCAAAAATTCTCCAAAAAAAGAAAAGGTAAAAAAAGAGCAAAAACAAACCTCCCACAAAACCAAACATTTCACAAAAAGTTGCAAACATAAAATCAGTATGGGCTTCAGGTAAAAAACCCATCTTTGATAAAAGATAAGGGAAAAAAGGACCTTTTCCAAAAATTCCTCCAGAGCCAATTGCATTTAAAGATTGGAGAATGTGATATCCTGAAGTTCTGGCAAAAAGATAAGGATGTAAAAAAGCAATAATTCTTTCTTTTTGATAAGGTTTAAGTAAAAAAAGCCATGAAAGTACTCCTAAAAGAATTGCCACACTTACAATCAAAAGGAAATGTTTTCTTTTAATTCCTGCAATTAAAATCATAGAAAACCATAAAAAACAGAGCACAAGAAAGGAACCAAAATCTGGTTGAAAAAAGACTAAAAGAGATGGTAGTGAGAGATAAATCAAAGAAAGAAAAATTTGCCAAAAATGGTAAAGTTCGCGATGACGAGAAGAGAAAAATTTAGCAAAAAATAAAACTAAAACAATTTTTGTAAATTCCACTGGTTGAAAGGTAAAATTTCCTAATTTAAACCAGCATCTCGCTCCTCTGATTTCAGGTGCAAGAAAAAAAAGCAAAGAAAGTAAAAATAAAGAAAAAAGATATACCAAAAATATAAAAATTTTACTTTGTTTTAAAGCTTCAATATCAACAAAAGAAAAAAGAAAACAAAAAGTTACTCCTAAAAAAAGAAAAAAAAGTTGCTTTTTTGCCAAATCATCTCTGATTAAAAAAAGCAAAAAAATTCCCAAAAGAGATAGAAAGAGAACTGAAAAGAAAAGACTCCAGTCAAACTTTTCCATAAAAGATTAATAAAAAGGGTTGCGAATTTCTTTTTTGAGACTTTCTTTATAAATTTTTTCTTTTTTTGTAATTTCTTTTTTAATCTTTTTAAGTTTTTCTTTTTCAAGTTTAAATTCAACTGAAGAAGTAGTTCTTTCAAAAAATAATTTTTCAATTTTTTGCCAATCATAAAAGGTTTTTATGATAAAAAAAGCACCGATTGCTAAAAGAAAAATTATTTTGAAAAATTTTTTCATTTTTTGAAAATTTCTATTTCAAATTCTCCTTGAATGTAATAAACAATTTTTTCTTTTTCATTTTCATTTTCGCTTTTTTCTTTTTTTTCGTTTTTTCTTAAAATAATTTTTTTTATTTCAATTAAACGAAAAACTTTATCAGGAGTATTCTCCAAACATTTAATAAAACGAAAAGTATTTTGAAAGTCTCCTTCTAATTTAAAATGCATTAAATAGAAATTTTCTTTTTTTTCTTCTTCAAGATTAGTTATTTTAAAGTTTAAATTTAAATCCTTTGCTTTTTTTTCTAAAGAAGAGATGAAATTGACCAAATCTTTTTCTTTCGTTTCAATGAAAGCACTCTTGAGAGGCAAAATTTCATTTTTTATTTTTTGAACATCTTTTTTAAATTGAGGAAGTTTTTCTTGAATGAGTTTTATTTTTTGAATTTCTTCCTTTGCCTCATTGTAGTTAGAAAGAGTTTGATTAATTTTTTTTGGAAGATAATAAAAATCTAAAAATAAAAAAGAAAAGATGAAAATCCCAGTTAAAAAAATTTCAAAATAAAAAGGTTTTTTGGAAAATTCTCTCATTTTTTTATTTTGAAACTAAAACTAAAATAAACATCTTCTGGAAAAATATAATTTGATAAAGGAAATTTAAGTTCACTAAATGATTTTTCTTTTTTGAGATTTTTTTCAAACTCTACCACTTTTTCTCTTTTTTTCGCAAATCCATAAATTTTTACCTCAATGGTATTTTTTTCTAATAAGTTAAGATGAAGTTCATTGATTTTTATTTCTCCTTTCGGCAAAAGATCAATAATTTTTTCAATCCAAAAAGAAAAATCAATACTTTCTTTTTTTAGGAAATAAATTCTTCGGATTTTTTTATTGAGATCTTCTTTTTCTTTTTGAAGGTTTTGGTATTCTTTAAAAAAATTCATCTTTTTGAGTTGAGAAAGAATATTTTTTTGAAATTGAGTTTCTTTTTTTGATACTTCCCACAAAGAGAATACAAAAAAAGAAAAGATTCCCAAGATTATCAAAAAAGAATAAACAAAAAATCTAATTTCTTTTTTCTTTTTTTTAAAAAGAATTTTTTCTTTTTCTTTTTGGGGTAGAAGATTAAATCCAATCATTTTTAACCAAACTTCTTAAACAAACTCCAATGCATACTGTAAAAGAGAGGGCTTCTTCAGTTGAAATTGGATAACGAGGAGAAAGATTTATCAAAGGGTTAGCAATTTCAACTTTTATTTTCAAAAGGTCCTCAAGATATTCATCAATTCCTTTAAGATTGGCTCCTCCTCCACAAAGAATAATTTTTTTAATTTCTTTTTCTTTCTCAGAAAAACCACTTAGGTATCGAAGCCTTGATTTTATTTCATTGGCTAATTTTTTAATTAAAGGACTAATAATCTCAAAAATTTTCTTTTCCATTTTAATTCTTGAGATTGAAAGATAATGGTGATGCTGAGTGAAAGATAAACCATACTCTTTTTTAAGAGTTTCTGCTTCTTTTAATGAAAGATCCATTTTTTGAGAAATTTTTTTGTCAATTTCATCAGAAGAAATGTCAAGACGGGAAGAGAAATAAGGGGCATTTTTAGAAAAGAAAAGAAAATTAGTTCCTGTTTTTCCTAAATTTAGAATCAATACTGGTTCAAGAGATGAAAAATTTTTAAGCACACTCCACAGAGAAGCAATACTTTCCATTTCAAAGATTTTCACTTCAAGATTTGCTTTTTCAAACAAGGAAAGATAACTTTCAACAATTTTTCTGGAAATTAAAACCGCCGCTATTTTTATTTCTTTTTCGTCTTCTTCAATAATTTTCCAATCAAAAAACATTTCATCAATTTTTACAGGAAAATTTCTTTCTATTTCCCAAGAGATATTTTCTTTAAGTTCTTTATGAGAAACTTTTGGTAAAGAAAAAACTTTAAGAAAGGCTTCTTCTTCAGGTAAAGTGGCTACAATCTCTTTTTGTTTAGAGGAGAAAAGTTTTATTTCATTTTTTAAAATTTCAACGAGCTCTTTCTCTTTTTCTTTTTTAACAACTCCCTTTTCAATCATTTTTTCCTTAAAATCAACTCTTCTCTTTTTAACAAAAAAAAATCTGTTAAATCTTCTTTTGAGTTGGCAAATTTTTAAAGAAAAATCTGAAAGATCAATCCCAACGACACTTTTCCCAAACATATTTTTATTTTAAGGAATTTCTTCCCAAGATAAAATTTTATACTCTCCATAAGTTGGAAAATATGGTGGAGGGAAAGAATCTAAATTTGTGTCATACATCATATTTGTCGTTTGATAGCCTGAGACAACGTTGCCTGAGGAGTTTACCCAAGTAAATGTCCAAACTTTTTTGGTAATGATTGCACCATAAGTTTCAATATAGTTTCTGATGGCATAGGTTTTGTAGGGTTCAGAATCGGAAGGGGGGTAATAATACCTGACTACTCTTCCATTTTGGGCCACCATTACTCCTTTGATATAAAGGTTATCTGGCGACCTTAAGGGCACAAGGACATTTTTTTGAGCAATCATTGCCAAAACTGAGTTGTCATTTGCGTAATCAATGTTTCCATTAATGATAATATTTGCTTGATTTACTTCACCAGGTTCAGGTAGTTTGGCTGCGACAACAGTTACTCTTCCATTGACTTTTCCTTCAATCCATAAATTTGTTTCTGCAAAAATAGGAGAACAGTCTTGGGGTAAAGGTAAATTATCAATAAATTCTTTATCTTTTATATCCCAACTTTCCCAAGCACATTTTCCGTCAGGATCACAACCATAAACAGGTGGATAGAGAGTTTTAATGCGGTAAAGATCAAAAGTTCCATCTTCTTTGAAAGATAAAAGATATCCTTTTGTTTGACCTGCGGGAGTAGGAAAATAATATCCTGAGTCTTGCGCTTTTTGCTTCAAAAGAGAAATTTCATAGGTAATGAGGTCAAAGTCAACGATTGGAACCGGAAATTTCCAAAGTCCTTCATTTCCTCCTTCTCCTTTTCCCCACACTCCAGGACATTCGCATCCTTGGGCTGTCCAAGAGCAAGGAGAGGAACAGTTTGAAAAAGAACATCCATGATACCACCTGCAAATATAAGTTTCTTTAGCCGAACTTGAAAGACTATTTTGGGAACCATCCATTCTAATTCCTCCATTGGAATGGAAAGGACCAGAAAGACTTTCATTTTCTCCAAACCAAACATCTTCATTTGTTAAAAATGAAAAACTAGCAAGACTTTTTCTGGTATATCTTGCCTTGATTTTTCTTTTTATTTGAGGTTTTTTGAGTGTCCATCCAGTAGAGATAATTTTGACTGTAGGATCACAACCAGAGGGCGGGATAATTTCTAAAGAAAACTTCCCGATTACATTTCCTTCAGGATCTTTGTAATCATGAATATAAGGGCCAGGACTTCCAGTTCCGTCCTGAAAATCAGTTGGATCGTGCGAAAGATGCCAGCGGTAATACTCAATTCCTGCTTCAGCAATTTCAAAGGCTTCTGTGGAGGCTTCGTTATAAAAAGTTTGTTTCCAATGGACCAAAACAAACTGAGAAAGTCCTAAAAGAAGGAGGGAGGCTAATGTCAAAAAGAACAAAAAAAGAATTGCAATTTCTCCTTTTTTCATTGATAAATTTCAATATTTCTTAATTTTACCAAAGTTTCAATTTCAACCGGCTGAGGAGCCTTTGGTTTAACATCCACTTTTAAAAAAATTTTAATGCTCCTGATTTGAGATAAAGGTGCCGGATAAGAAAGATTGTCTCCTTCTTTGTCAAAATAGAAAAACACAGGTTCACTTGTTTGATTGACAATATAATCAGAAATCAAACTAATTTCTTCGGTATCTTCAGGGTAAGAAATAGGCCAGCCTTGGGGTTGAATGACCCCCTTTTTGAGTTTTAAGTTGTCTAAAAAATATCTTACCTTTTCTGTTTTGCCATCCCCATCTAAATCAGAATAAAAAATAATTTCAAATTTGCCTGCTTTCTCAATTGGATAAGCACCCTGCTCTCCTGCTTTTGCGCCTCTTATTTCTTTTGAGAAATTTTTTACTCCTTCCCAGGCGTTTTTGGTAGCCTGTTCTAAATACCAACTAAAATAAAAACTTTGATAGACCCAATAAATTCCTTGAGATACTGCCAAAAAAATTAAACAAAATATAACGGTGGTGATGATTGCTTCAGCTAAGTTCATTAAAGTTAGTATAACACAAATTTTTTCTATGAAATCGTATCCTAATAAGTTTCTTGATTATGAAAATAAATTTAATAAAATAATTACAGGAGGTGAAGAAAAGTGAGAAGGGAGGTAAGTAAAGCAGAATGGATTATCTTGGTAGTAGTACTGGGATTTGGAGTGTGTAGTTTAACGCCAGTTCAGGCAGGGTATGCAAATGTGCCACCACACCTTCAAAAGTACGTGGAATATGCATATTATGGAGGCTGGGGCTACGATGATGGAGTGAGGCTAAAATTAAAAGAACCGGTAGGAATAAATTTCGGCAGATCTCGTGATGGTGCTCACACACTTGCAGCGTGGATCATGAGTCAACCAGAATGGAAAGGTTCTCGTTCGCAGGCAAACGTTGCTTCAGAGATAAGATGGCATTGTCAAGCATGGCAGTGGTTCCCTTGGTTAAGAGCTAGAGCTAATCCTGTGGATATCGAGTACTTTCAAGAGTGGCCTCAAAGTGTAATAGATTGATTTAAAAATATAATTTTTTACAACAATTTTTTTTACAATAGTTTTTTCTTTCTTTTCTTTTTTTATTTTTTACTCTCTAGAGCTTTAAAAACTATTACTAAATAACAAAAATCTTTATATTTTTCTTTTTGAAGTTTATCCTCGTGGTAATAAAAAGAATTAACAGCTTTTTCACATAAAGAAGGATCTTTCCAAATTATAGCAGCGTCCCAATAACAACCTGCTCTTTCGTTATATTCCTTAATCATTTTTTTACAATAATGAGGATTTTTCACATAAGCTAAACAGAGGTATTTCCATTTTTTAGAAGGATAATTATAACACCAAGCAGGGTTATCTTTGGCGTTGCTTAAAGCTTCTTTTAGTTCATTTGGCCAGTTATATAAAGAATCCTTTATTCCCCAGGTAAATGTAGGTTTGATAGAGATTAAATTTTCTATTTTTAAATCATTATTTTTTATTTTTGAGAAACACAACTTTTGATATTTTTGATTTTGGATTTTTTTGCAGAGAATTAGAGGATTTATTGTTTTAGGTTTTTGATAAGGAGGAATGGATAATAATCGGGAAATTTCTATAATGAAAATATAACCAATAAATAAGATAAAGACACTCACTATTATTAAAAGAAATTTTTGTTTTTTCATATTTTCATTCTATATACAAAATAACATTTTGATCAGTATCCGGGGGAAGGTCAATTGGTTGGGGAGGGTCAGTTTCTTTTAGAGTATAACTCTCAGAAGTAGTTGAGAACTCATAAGAGTCCCACTCAAGATTTTCAATTAAAACTTCCCCATTTTCATTAGTAGTGAAACTTTTTTGGTATTTTAAAACTGGATTGTCATTTTCATCATGACCAATAATTTTTCCTCCCCTGAGTTCAAAAGATAAATTAGGAGTGGAAGGACTTGTTTTTACCAAAAAGGAAGAAATTTGATCAATAGAGAAAGCAACATCAGTTACTTCTCCCTCGATTACGCTTAAAGGAGGTTTTGCTGGTTGAGCCACTTCTTCATAAGAGTAAGTTCTATCAGTTGAGTAACCATTTTTTGTAACCTCAACCATATAAGATTCAATAGAAGCAGGGGCGCCGGGCAAAACTAAAAGTCCATTATCGTCAGTTTCGTAATAAACATCGATTGATGGAGAAACTTTACTATTTACAATATGAACCGTTGCCTGAGGGACAGGTTCTCCTGAAGCGTTAATTGCTCTAATTCTTAAAGTTCCTCCGCTTTCGCTTTCTATGTTTGGCGGAGCAATATCTGTGATTGAAGAGATTTTGCCTGCGGCAGATCCTTCCCAGGAAACAATTACTTTTACTCTTTTATAATCTGTGGGTACTGGATCATCAGGGGCAACATTGTCATAAGGGTCATCAATATATAAAATTTTGGTTCTTATTTTGAATTTAATGTTTGATTTTGTTTCCTCTTCTTCTTGAGGGATATTTCCTGGAGGTACTCCGCCAATTGTTCCAATTTCTTGATAGTCCATTCCTTTAATTTTTTCTAATTTTTCTTTTGCTAAAGAAAGAGCAATATTTTTAATTTTTGTTTTGTTAGCAATTTTAATCAGGTTCTGAAAAGCAAACATTATAGAGAAAAAAGTCAGAGAAAAAAGAAAAATTATAACAATAACTTCTACAAAACTAAAACATTTTTTTGACATACTACAGAGCTCCCATACTTGAATAAATTGGTTGCAGAACCGCAATCGCAACAAATCCAATTATTCCTCCAATAATTACAATCAAAAGAGGTTCAATTAAGGAAGAAAGATTTTTTGTAAGATCTTCTACTTCTTTTTCATGAAATTGTGCGATTTCTTCAAGAACATTTTCTAAGCTTCCTGTTTTCTCACCAACTTCCATCAACGGCACTAAAAGAAAAGAAAAAAGGTCTTCATATAAAGAAAAAGAGAAATAAATTTCTTTCCCTTGCTGAATTTTTTTTGAAATATCATCAAAAGCTTTTTGATAATAATAGTTAGGAAGGGTTTCTTTTAAAATCTCAAGGCTTTTTATGACAGAAATTCCACTTTTAAGAAGAGAAGAAAAAATTCTTGCAGTTCTTGCTGTTGAGACTTTTTTTGTTATTCCAGAAATAAAAGGAAGTTTTAATGATAACCAACTCAAAAATTTTTTCCCTTTTTTTGTAGAAAAAAACTTTTTTAAAAAATAAAAAAAGATAAATAAAGTCCCAATAAGATATAAACCATATTTTGAGAGGAAATCACCAAAAGAAATAATCAATCTTGTTGTGAATGGTAGAGGGATATTGATTTCTTTAAAAAGAGCAGAAAACTTCGGTAAGACAAAAATCATCATTAAAATTCCAACAACCACTAACACAAAAAGAACGACTGCTGGATAAATCATCGCTCCTTTAATTTCAGTGATAAGTTCATACTCCTTTTTCATCTGAGTTTCAAGATTTTCTAGAACTTCTTCTAATCTTCCACTCTCCTCCCCCACTTTTATCATGTTTACATAGTATTCTCCAAAAATGTTTTTATAATCTTTGAGTGCTTTTGAGAAACTTTCGCCTCGGAAAACTTTTCTTCTAATTTTAAAAATTAGTTCTCCAAAAAATTCATTTTTTGTCTGAGAAGCAAGAATGTCTAAGGCTTTTTCAAAAGGATAGCCTGATTTTATCATTAATTTTAAATGTCGAGTAAAAAAAATTTTTTCAAGAAGTTTAACTTTCTTTTTTGGCTTGAAAAATTTATCTATTTTTTCTTCTAATTTTAAAATTTCAAACTTTTTTTCTTTTAATTTTTCAAAAGCTTCTTTTTTACTTTCAGCAAAAATAACCCCCTTTTTTAAACTACCTTTTTTTAATTTGACTTTGTAAAAAAACTTTGGCATTACTCCTCAAATGCAGTTACTCTTAACACTTCTTCAATGGTGGTGATGCCCTTGGCTGCCTTTACAAAACCATCTTCAATCATAAGATACATCCCTTCCTCTTGAGCAGTTTTTTGAATTTCATCAGGTGAGGCTTCTTTTAAAATTAAATTTCTAATTTTTCTTGAAACTTCAAGGATTTCAAAAATCCCTGTCCTTCCTTTGTACCTTTCAGGCGAACCCTCAGGTAAAAGAGGTTCGGCAAATTTAACTTCTTTTAAAGAATTTGCTCGAGTAGCTTTTTCTTTTCGCATAATCTCAAGCAATCTTTGAGGATCGCATTTTCTTTGAATGGCTGAGGTTTCCTCATTTGATAAAAAGTGCTCTCTTTTCTTGGAAGTGAGTTTTCTTACCAGTCTTTGGGCAATGATTACTCTTAGGGTTGATCCTAAAAGGAAGGGTTCAATTCCTAAATCAATCAATCTTGGAATCGCTCCTACAGCCGAAGTTGTATGCAAAGTTGATAAAACAAGATGCCCAGTTAAGGCTGCGTTTACTGCCAAAGAGGCGGTTTCTTTATCTCTTATTTCTCCTACCATAATAATATCAGGGTCTTGTCTTAAAAGCGCGCGCAAACCAGAAGCAAAAGTAAGTCCAATTTTGGGATTAACTTGAGTTTGGGTAATTCTAGGAAGAGTGTACTCAATGGGATCCTCAACTGTTGAAATATTTACCCCAGGTGTGTTTAAAAATTGAAGCATTGTATAAAGAGTAGTTGTTTTTCCAGAACCTGTTGGTCCAGTGATAAGAATCATTCCATTTGGTCTTTTGAGACCGCGAAAAACTCTTTCAAGAGATTTTCCATAAAGTCCTAATTCTTCAAAAGAAAGTTTTTTCTTTTTTTCAAAAAGAAGCCTCATCACAATTTTTTCTCCATACATTGTAGGCAAAACCGAAACACGAAAGGAGATTTTTTCTTTCCCTTTTTCTATTTTAAATCTCCCATCTTGAGGAAGGCGGTGTTCATCCAATTTAAGACTGGAAATGACTTTAATTCGAGCAACAATTCCTGGATGGAACTCTTTTGGTAAAATCATAATATCTCGCAAAATTCCATCTATTCGATATCGCACTAAAACTTCTTTTTCTTGGGGCTGGATATGAATGTCAGAAGCTTCTTTAAGAATAGCCTGTTTCAAAATAGTGTCTACTACTTTGACTACAGGAAGTTCAACTGCTTTTTTTTCAAGTTCTTTTTTTTCTTTTTCCAAAGGTTTTTGTTCTTTTTCTTTTAAAATTTTTATCTCTACTGGCTTTTCTTTTAAGATTTTTTCAAGTTCTTTTTTAAAAGGGGCTTCATATTGAGCAATGATTTCCTCAATTGCTTTTGGGGTAGTGAATCTTGGAAGAATATTAAGTTTTGTTTTCTTTTTTAAAAATTCAACAATTTCCAAATCTTCAGGATTAAGCATTGCCACCTCAAGATTGTTTCCTTGTTTTCGATAAGGAACAATTTTGTATCTTTTAGCAATATATTGAGGAATGATTTGAAGAATCTCTTGAGGAATTTTTTTCCCTTCAAGGTTAATAAAAGGAAATCCAAAAATATATGCCCGGATATGATAGAACTCGTCTTCTTTTAAATAACTTTCTTGAACTAAAATTTCCTCTAAAGGTTTTTTTTGTTTAAGGGCTTTTTTTTCTGCTTTTTTTAAATCTTCAGGAGAAATTAAACCGAACTCTAAAAGAAAAGATTTTAACTTATCTTCGGGAACTTTTTGCATAACTCCAATGAATCTCTTTTATTTTGAAAAAAAGTTTTTCTTTTTTTTGATTTAAAGAAATGATTTCTTTGATTTCTTTTTTCTCTTGAGGGTTAATTTTTTCTATTTTCCCTTCTTTTTTGAGCCCATTTTCAATTTCAATTTCATAAATAATATTTTGGGCTAAAAAAAGATTGTTTGGATTTTTGAGAGAAAAATTTATGTCATATAAAAAAGGAGATTTCCATTTATTTTTGTCTTTGAGAGAAACATCTATTTTTTCAACAATTAAAGGTGAAATTTCTCCTAAAGGTTTTGGCTTTTTGAAAATCTTTATGAAAAGAAAAGAAAGAAATATTGTCAAAATTAAAAGATAAACCAAAAGTATATTTAATTTTTTTATTCTTCTTGTTGCGGGATCAAGCATTATTTAATTTTAATCTTTTTTTGTTTCTTTCACAATTGAAATTCCTAGCTCATTAAGTTGATGTTTTTCAACTTCAGATGGCGCTTGCATCATTAAATCATATCCTTCGCCGGTTTTAGGAAAAGCAATTACATCTCTAACAGAGTCCTCTTCTAAAAGGATCATTAAAAGTCGATCAAGACCCAGGGCAATTCCTGCATGAGGTGGTACTCCAAAAGAAAAAGCTTCAAAAAGATGAAAGAAGTTTTTTTTGATTTCTTTTTGAGAATATCCTAAAATTTCAAAAACTTTTTTGATAATTTCTGGATTAGTTTCTCTTTCAGAGCCACCCCCAATTTCTATTCCATTTAAGACAAGATCATATTGTTTCGCTTTTATTTGAAAGATATTTTTTTTAAAATCATCTATGCTTTTAACTTGAGGTTTGGTGAAAGGATGGTGTTTGGCTTTAATTTTTGTTTCTTCTTTTTCAAACATTGGAAAAT